>NZ_WNIF01000009.1:0-88332 GCF_009725845.1 Bombella sp. ESL0378
ATCCCTTCCAGTCTCTACTTATTAACCAATATTCAATTCTCAATGACCACCCAAACAACCCCAGAACTCCCGCCCCAGCGCCGCCGGTAGAGCGCCTTATACCCACACCACAAAACCCACGCAACCCGATTCCTTAAACTTTCTCAAAGTTTCTGCTCAAAAATAAAAAAACCGCCCAAAACGGGCGGTTTTTTACCAAGTTACCTCCTCCGCTTAGCTCTGAGCGGTGGCATGTCCATTTATGAGCAACCCTTGCTCATTAGCGGAGATTGTCACCTCATCCCCATCATGGATGGTCCCTTCTAACAGGAGGCCCGCAAGAGGATTCTGTAACTCACGCTGGATGACCCGCTTTAATGGGCGCGCACCATAGACGGGGTCATACCCAGCCTCGGCCATCCACTCCCGTGCTTTATCATCCAAAGAGAGGGTGATTTTGCGATCAGCCAGAAGATGCCGCAGGCGGCCAAGCTGAATCTCCACAATTTGCCCCATATCGGCCCGTTGGAGACGGGAGAACAGGATGATCTCGTCCAGACGATTAAGGAACTCCGGCCGGAAATGCGCCCGGACAACCTCCATCACCTCATTACGGACGGACTCGGTGGATTCGCCATCCTTCTGATGCGCTAGAATCTCAGAGCCGAGATTGCTCGTCAGCACGATGATGGTATTGCGGAAATCCACCACACGGCCTTGCCCGTCTGTCAGACGGCCATCATCAAGCACCTGAAGTAAGATGTTAAAAACATCCTCATGCGCTTTCTCCACCTCGTCAAAGAGGATGACCTGATAAGGACGACGCCGTACGGCCTCGGTCAACACACCGCCTTCATCATAACCGACATAGCCCGGAGGGGCCCCGATGAGACGAGAGACGGAGTGCTTCTCCATAAACTCGCTCATATCAATCCGCAGCAAGGCGCGTTCATCATCAAAGAGGAACTGCGCGAGCGTCTTGGCAAGCTCGGTTTTACCCACACCGGTAGGGCCGAGGAACAAGAAGGAACCAATCGGGCGGTTGGGGTCCTGCAAGCCCGCACGCGCACGACGCACTGCGTTAGAGACAGCAACCAAGGCTGATTCCTGCCCTACGACACGCTCCCGCAAGACGGATTCCATACGCATGAGTTTGGACCGCTCACCTTCTAGCATCCGGTCCACGGGCACACCTGTCCAACGGGAGACAACCGCAGCGATGCCCTGGTCTGTCACCGTATCGGCAAAAAGGCCGGTTTCATCCGCTTGTGCTTCAGCCTGCTGGGCTTGCTCAATCTGACGCTCTAGCTCAGGGATGCGGCTATACATCAACTCAGAGGCCCGTTGGAGATTCCCCTGACGTTGCGCAACCTCAACCTCTGAGCGTGCATGGTCGAGTTCTTCCTTATATTTCTGCACAGCGTTCATGCGGTCTTTCTCCGCATGCCACGCTGCACTCATCGCATCGGACTTCTCTTGTAGGTCGGCAAGCTCCGCCTCCAACGCTTCGAGCCGCTCACGAGAGGCTGTGTCATCCTCTTTGCGAATCGCCTCACGCTCAATCTTGAGCTGGATGATGCGGCGGTCTAGCTCGTCCAAAGCCTCGGGCTTGCTGTCGATTTGCATCCGCAGGCGGCTCGCGGCCTCGTCAATCAGGTCGATAGCTTTATCGGGGAGGAAGCGGTCCGTGATGTAGCGGTTGGACAGCGTGGCAGCTGAGACCAAAGCGTTATCGGTAATCCGCACCCCATGATGCAGCTCGTACTTCTCCTTAATCCCGCGCAGGATGGAAATTGTATCCGCCACAGAGGGCTCACCCACAAAAACCGGCTGGAAGCGGCGTGCGAGGGCGGCATCCTTCTCGATATATTTGCGGTATTCATCCAGCGTTGTGGCCCCAAGGCAGTGCAACACACCGCGGGCGAGTTCTGGCTTGATGAGGTTGGAAGCATCCATCGCCCCGCTAGAGCGACCGGCCCCAACAAGGGTGTGCATCTCATCAATAAAGAGGATGATTTGCCCCTCGGCACTTTCAATTTCTTTGAGGACGGCCTTCAGACGTTCTTCAAACTCACCTTGATATTTCGCACCGGCAATCAATGCGCCCATATCGAGGGAAAGCAGCTTCTTATTGCGCAAAGCCTCTGGCACATCGCCATTGACGATGCGTAGAGCCAGCCCCTCCACAATGGCGGTCTTACCAACGCCGGGTTCGCCAATCAGTACCGGGTTGTTCTTGCTGCGGCGTGCCAGCACTTGGATAGCACGGCGAATCTCCTCATCACGCCCGATGACGGGGTCCAGCTTACCTTCCTGCGCTTGGGCTGTGACATCGCGCGCATATTTCTTCAACGCATCGAAGTTATTTTCAGCCGAAGCTGAATCAACTGTACGGCCTTTGCGTACAGCGGCAATGGCCCCTTCCAACGCTTGAGCGGACGCTTTGCCCTGCCGCAGAGCCTCCCCGGCGGGGGTTTTGCTCGCAGCAATGCCCGCTAAAAGACGGTCCTGCGCGACATAGCTATCACCGGCGGCTTTGGCAGCAGCCTCTGCACCATCTAAGACGCGTACAAAATCCGGTGTTGGTTGAGGTTGTGACGCCCCACTGCCTTGCACGGTTGGCAATTTCGCCAAGGCGGCATCATTAGCGTGTTGAACAGATTTAGGGTCACCCCCTGCTGCACGAATCAGGCCCGCAGCGGCCCCTTGCTCGTCATCCAACAGGGCCTTGAGCAAATGCTCTGGCGTTAATTGCTGGTGATAATCACGCAGAGCAATGGTCTGAGCCGCTTGAATGAAGCCTTGGCTCCGCTCTGTAAACTTCTGAATATCCATAATCTTGCCTCTCCGTCTCGCCCCATTTTTGGCAGCGATGAATGTCCAGCCTGCCCCATTATGGCGACATGCTGTGCCTAAAATTTAGGCACGATGACGCCTATTTCAAGAGGGCGTTCCGAGATTATCCCCGCATCAATTATGTGAGCCGAAATGAGGCTTATGGCAATGGAAGGGCAGCTTTGCGTGTTACGCTTAGGCCTCCCCTACAGATGCAGAGAGTGAAGCGGGCTCCAGCCCTACGCTGGCTAAAGCGCGTTGCCATTTTGAGGAAGGGTCCACGTCAAAGATAATATCGGCCTGTGCCGGGGCGACATACCACGCATTGCCGTGGAGAATCTCCTCCTCCAACTGTCCGGCCGCCCATGCTGCATGACCAAGAAGGAGCATAGCTTGCTCTGGCCCCCGCCCTGCGGCGAGTTCTTTAATCATCTCAAGGCTTGCGCTGACCTCTGCCACGGGGCCTTCTTCCGCCAGAACGGAGAGACGACGCTTAGCCCCTTGCTCGCCTAAAGAGGTGGGAGTGTGGAGGACAAAGCCACGTCCTGGCTCTACCGGCCCACCAACACCGACACCAAATAAGCGTTGTGGTGGGTTGGGTGAGACATCAAGCTGTCTGAGCAGCTCGCCAATATCTGGGTGGGTGAGACGGCGATTAACAATCATCCCCATCGCCCCAGCCTCCGCAGAGTGCGCGCAGAGATAAATGACGGTTTGAGCAAACTCCGTCCCCGCCAAAACAGGGCTGGCAATGAGCAAACGGTCCGTCAATATCTCATGAGGGGCAAGAATCGGCATGAACACCTCTTACAAACAATATGAGCAGCCATCATAACAAGATATGGTGCTGTTTTTTACACATCATAGAGCGGAGTGCGCACTATGTCGCCATCACAGATTATTCTCGTCACAGGGGCTACGGCAGGCTTTGGCCGTACAATAGCCACGCGCCTTGTTAAAGAAGGGCATCGTGTCATCGGGACAGGCCGCCGGGGTGAGCGACTTGCTGCCCTCCATAAAGAATTGGGCGCGCACTTTCTCCCCCTCACATTAGATATGCAGGACCATGCCGCCCTGCGCGCACTGCCAGACAGCTTGCCAGAGGAATGGCGGGCTATTGATGTCCTCATCAATAATGCCGGTCTTGCTTTGGGTGTAACCCCTGCCCAAGAGTCCTCCATTGAGGATTGGGAGACCATGATTGGCACCAACATCTCCGGCCTTGTGGGAATTACCCACGCAATCTTGCCGGGTATGGTGGCGCGTAACCGTGGTTATATTATCTCCATCGGCAGTACGGCAGGGCATTACGCATATCGCGGGGGGAATGTTTATGGGGCGACAAAAGCCTTCGTTGCCCAATTTATGAAGAATCTACGCACAGACCTGCTCGGCACGGCCTTACGCAGCACAACTATTGAGCCCGGTCTTGTAGGCGGTAGTGAGTTTAGCAATGTGCGTTTGCGTGACGATGCCAAAGCCCGCGCTGTTTATGAAAATGCAACGCCACTCATGCCTGCTGATATTGCCGAGACCGTCTCATGGTTGATTAACCTCCCCGCCCATATGAATGTAAATCATTTAGAGATTATGCCTGTCTGCCAAGCATCGGGTGGTTTAGCGGTCATCAAAAAGGAGGGGTAAGCCCCCTCCCTTATGACATCAGCTACGGCGGCGGGAGGATTTCTCCCCATTACGCGCGGGGCCAGAACGACGCTTTGAAGACGGGGGACCACTGCGGCCCTCTCGTCCTTCCCGCCCCTCACGACGCCCCCCACCGCCGGGGCCGCCAAAACGCCCTTTCGAAGGGCCAAAACGGCGGCCCGGCGGGCCACCACGCCCACGGCGCGGGCCTGCCCCACCAGCGGGGGCCTCGGCAGGCTCGATAGTGACTTCATCCTTATCCGCCCCAGCGCGACAGGCATTAAACCGCGCGACTTTTTCATCAGAAATCTGGAACAACGTATCCTCTTGCTGGATGCAGATGCTGCCAATATCGCGCTTCTGCACCCCACCGAGGCGGCAAATGAGAGGGATCAACCATTTAGGGTCAGCCTTCTCGCTACGGCCCACACCAAGGCGGAACCACGAACCGGACATATCATGCCCACGGCCCGTGCCCTCGCGCACCGCCCCACGAGTTGGAGGCTCCACCGAGACAGGACGAATATGCTCCACGCGCGGTAAATGCGCTTTATGAAAGCCCACTAACGCACGGGCTAAATGAGCGGCATCAAACTGCTCGACTAGCTTTGCCACAATCTCCTCTGGGACAGAGGCATCAACCTCGCCTGTCAAGATCGGGTCTTCTAACAAACGTTGAGCGTCTTTCTCGGCAATGGCTTCTGCTGTAGGGACAGGCTCCCACTCTGCTTTAACGCGAGCTTGGGCGAGCACGCGCTCCGCTTTGCGCCGTTGGTTAAACGGCACCATCAACACGCTCACCCCCTTACGCCCTGCACGGCCTGTCCGACCAGAGCGATGCAAGAAGGTATCGGAGGATGAAGGCACGCTCGCATGCACAACAAGCCCCAAAGCAGGGACATCAATCCCACGCGCTGCGACATCCGTTGCCACGCATACACGCGCTGCCCCAGAGCGTAGGCTCTCAATCGCGCGGGAACGCTCATTCTGACCCATTTCGCCAGAAATGGCGACCGAGGCAAAGCCACGCTCTAGCAAGGCGGCTTGCACCTGATTCACCAAAAGCCGCGTATTGCAGAACACCATAGCGGTTTGGCTCTCATAATAACGCAGCACATTAACGAGCGACCGCTCCACCTCTTGCGGGGCTGTAACCACGCAACGATGGGTGATATCGGCATGTTGCTTTTGGCCGGAGACGGTATCAATCCGCTTAGCCTCTTTTTGATAACGCCGTGCCAGAGAGGCAATTTCCCGCGCGATGGTGGCGGAGAATAAAAGGGTGCGGCGGTCCTTAGGGGAGGCGTCCAGAAGTTGTTCTAACTCCTCCCGGAAGCCCATATCCAACATCTCATCAGCTTCATCCAGCACGACAACGCGCAAAGCTGCGAGATTGAGCTTACCACGGGAGAGATGGTCACAAAGCCGCCCCGGTGTGCCAACAACAATATGCGCCCCACTGGTAAGGGCGCGGGCTTCCCGGCGGGCATCTGTCCCGCCGATGCAGCTCGCAATACGCGCGCCCGTCTCACCATATAGCCAAGAAAGCTCTGCCTGCACTTGCATAGCAAGCTCCCGCGTAGGGGCGATGACTAAAGCAAGCGGTGCTTTTGTAGGGGCCATCTGGTCCCCCTCACCCAATAAATCGGAGGAGAAGGCTAGACCAAAAGCAACCGTCTTGCCGGAGCCTGTTTGTGCGGAGACGAGCAGGTCCCGCCCCTCCAACGCTGGCTCTAATACGGCCTCTTGCACGGGCGTTGGCTGCTCATAGCCACGCGTTGCGAGGGCGCGAGTTAAGGCGGGATGGGTATCGGGAAAAGGCATCGTCAAAGAACACTCGGTCATACACGGGCTGTTACGAACCAAAATATAACAGCTAGAAAAGCGGTAAATACTCCTTTACCTGCCACAAAGCCAGAGAAGATCACCACCAAATTAAAAAGCAGCGCGTCCGCTTCAACTTCCAGCGGGGCAGCGGCCTATCACAGCATGTACAGTATCTTGCCATGCAGTAAGGTCTTCTGGGGGGACAACCTCGCCTGTATCAAGCTCCACAAAGCCTGCACGCTGCATTAATGCGCTGGTGAGGCGTACGCGGTCCTCTGGCTCCAACGCTTGCCAAATGGCCACGGCTTTGGCAGGGACGAATCTGCCGGAAAAACTGATAATCAGCGGGGCACCGGGGCGGAGGATGCGGCGTATCTCCTCCAAAACCTGTTGTGGCTTAGTGAGATACGCCATGCCATCACATAGCAACGCCCCATCAAAACTCGCATCATCAAATGGTAGGGATGTATCTTGGTTGAGGTCCTGCTCCTTAAAGGACGTTAATGCAGGATTCGCCTGCAAGGCGGCTTTATGAACATCAATCCCGATGAACTCTTGGAAGGTCGCATCCTCTGGCAAATGGCTCATCGCCCCGCACATAAGGTCTAAACTACGCCCCCCTACTGGTAGGGCTGTACGATACAGGGCTGTAATGGCTGTACGCGCGCCCATATCCATTAATGAATCTAAATCCTGCCGGGCCCAGAAGCTTTTATCTGGCTCGGCTGAGGCTTGTGTAAATGCTTTCTCGTGTAAGCCTTGCACGGTGCTCCCTTCCTTTACTCGCTAGGTCGGTCATTATCATAGATAAAGAAAAAATGCGCTCACTATAACGGGGCATTTTACCCCAGCCCCACAAGCTTATAAAAGAGAGCCATCTCATCCATCTCTAGGAGGGCCTTATGGGCATGTCCTTTACGAAAATGCACGGATTAGGGAATGATTTTGTCATTCTTGATGGCAGAAGGACCCCCCTTACCCTGCCCTCCACCTTGATAAGCCGTTTATGTGACCGCCAACGCGGCATTGGCTGTGACCAGCTCGTCACGCTCTCCCCGCCCACACGCGCCGGGGCGGATGTGTTGGTCCGCTTCTTCAACCCTGATGGGTCAGAGGCGGGGGCGTGTGGTAATGCCTCCCGCTGTGTTGCGGCCTTATTAGGGGGGAACCCTACATTACAAACCCAAAATGGCCTCCTCCCCACATCACAAAAAGACGGGCTTGTTTCTGTCCTCATGGGTAAGCCTCATCTGGACTGGCAGAGCGTCCCCCTCGCCAATGCGTGTGATACAGCCCATCTCCCCCTTTATGATGGGGCTGCATGCTCTATGGGCAATCCCCATCTCACGCTCTTTTGTTCTATCGAAGATGCCGCCACACTTGGCCCTGTTTTGGAGACGGACCCGCTCTTTCCCGAGCGTGCCAATATCGGCTTTGCGGACATACAATCCCCCACCCATCTGCGCTTGCGTGTGTGGGAGCGCGGAGCGGGGCTGACCCTTGCTTGTGGCTCTGGTGCCTGTGCGGCTGTTGTCAATGCTGCTCGGCGCGGCCTTGTGGAACGGACCTGCCTTGTCAGTATGGAATGTGGCTCTCTCACCATCACATGGCAGGATGATGACTATGTGCTCATGACAGGCCCCGCCCAACATGTGTTCACCGGTACGTTAGATGAGACATGGCTGGCAGAGGGACAGGCCCCCGCCCTATGAGTGTTACACTTCTCACCTTTGGCTGCCGCCTAAATGCGCATGAAAGTGACGCGATGGAACATCTTGCCCGACAGGGGTTAGGGCAAGAGGGGCACACCATCATCGTCAATAGCTGCACTGTTACAGCCGAGGCCGAGCGGCAAGCCCGGCAGGCTATTCGCCGCGCTCATCGGGAGAATCCCTCAGCGCGCATCATTGTAACTGGATGTGCCTCCGAGCGTGCAGCAGAGGCTTGGGCCGCTTTACCCGGTGTTGCGAAGGTTATCCCCAATACGGAAAAGACACATCCCTCCACATGGGGTTTGCCGGAGGAGGCAGGTCGCACCCCACCGCCTTCCCGCTATATTCGGGCGTTACTGCAAGTACAGCAAGGCTGCGATAATGATTGCACTTTCTGCGTGATTCCAGCTGGGCGGGGGCAATCGACCTCTATGCCCTTAGCGGACATCATCCCCAAAGCGCGTGCCCTGACAGAGGCAGGGCATTGTGAGATTGTCCTTACAGGGGTGGATATTGCCTCATGGCAGCATGGGGGACAGGGGTTGGGGCAGCTCTGCCGTCATCTTTTGGATGAAGTGCCAGAGATTGCCCGTTTGCGGCTTTCCTCCATCGACCCCATGATTCTTACCCCTAAAGAAGGCGACCATGCTTTATGGCAGCTCATCGCTGATGAGCCACGCTTTATGCCGCATCTGCATTTATCGCTCCAAGCGGGGTCAGACCTCATCCTCAAACGCATGAAACGCCGCCATAATACGCAGGATGTCGCAAAGTTAGTGCAGCATGTGCGCCGCTTGCGGCCTGATGCAGGCTTTGGGGCGGATGTGATTGCGGGCTTCCCAACGGAGACGGAGACGTTATTCCAAGAGACATATGAGTTCCTCGCCGAGCAGGCTATCCCTTTCCTCCATGTCTTTCCCTATAGCGAACGACCTGGCACGCCAGCAGCACGCATGCCCTCTATTCCGCGTGCCATTCGCCAAGAACGTGCAGCGAAACTTCGCCACTTAGGCCATGAGGTGAGAGAGCAGTTCCTCCGCCGCTTTATTAGGCAGGAAAAAACAGTCCTTATGGAAAGCCCCACAAGCGGCCATACGCCAGAATTCGCCGCCTTTACCCTCACCTCTGCCCCACAAAACATGCCCCCTACTCAACGCGGGCGGTTAGAGCGCATCCGCATCCTAAAGGTGCAGGATGGTCTTTTATTGGCAGAAATCCTCTAGGGAGGGCTTGACGGCTCCCCCTTTCTCACACCAAGTCGTCTGCTATGGCTGGATTTTTCTCACGACTCAAACAGGGTCTCTCCCGTTCAAGCGCGCGCCTTAATGCGGTGTTTGTAAAACGGCAACTTGATGATGCCACTCTTGAAGAATTGGAAGATGAGCTGATTGCGGCTGATCTGGGCCCGGCAGTTGCGGAGCGGATTATAGAGCAGTTCCGCCAGAAAAGCTTTGGGGAGGATATTACCCCAGAGGAAATCCGCCAGACCCTCGCCGCAGAAATCTCTCGCGTGTTGGAGCCTGTGGCCCGCCCCTTTGCGCTAGACACCACAAAAAAACCCCATGTTGTGCTGGTAGTGGGTGTTAATGGTGTGGGCAAGACGACAACCATTGGCAAAATCGCACATCATTATCATCAAGAGGGGAAATCCGTGATGATGGTGGCCGGCGATACCTTCCGCGCGGCGGCGGTAGAGCAGCTCCAAATCTGGGGGGAGCGCACGCACTCACCCGTTATAGCGGGCAAGGCGGGAGGAGATGCTGCAGGCCTTGCTTATGACGGGCTAAAGCGCGCAACAGAAGAGCAAGCCGACCTTCTCCTTGTTGATACAGCTGGACGATTGCATAACCGCCAAGCTTTAATGGATGAATTGGCCAAAATTATCCGCGTGATGCAGAAGTTTGACCCCACAGCCCCCCATAGTGTGTTGCTTGTCCTAGATGCCACAACAGGCCAAAACGCCCTAGAGCAAGTGCGCGTCTTTCGCGACCTCGTCAATGTCAGTGGGTTAGTCGTCACTAAGCTGGATGGCTCTGCCCGTGGGGGTATTGTGGTCGCCTTGGCCGAGCAATTTAAGTTGCCGGTTCATCTCGTTGGTGTTGGCGAACAGGCAGAGGACCTCCGCCCCTTCTCCGCTACTGATTATGCCCGTGGCTTAGTGGGTGACGTACCAACGCAATAACCACCCCTATTGATAAAAGGATATGACATTAAAAAAGGAGTGCCTCCATGACGGGCACTCCTTTTTTCATCCTCCCCTCTTAAAAAGAAGGATTAGTCGGCTACGCCGCTATGGGTGGAAATCTTGGATTCCGCAAATGTATGGTGCCAAACATGCCCTTTATCATCAAAAATAAGCAGCACTGTTTTGGCCTTCCCATGCCTACCATTAGAGAAAGCTGAGTAATAGGGAATGTAATTCTCCCCATTCTCGTGCAGAGTTTTAAACTCATACTTCCAGACCTCACGACCGCCATCAGTGTAATTAATCTCCAGCGGGTCGCCAAACATGGTCTTAACCTGATCCTTGGTTGTCACACCATCTTGGATTTTTTGATCAATCGTTGCAGCCGTCTCATTCTTAATGGCCCGATTGCCGTAAGATGAACAACCTGCCAGCACAAAAGCCATCGCCCCTGCACATAATAATTTCCGCATCGAACTTACAATTCCTCTCAATAGAAGATTCATGCCATACCAGCCCAGTTATATAACGGGCTGGCACTCACATAACACAATTCCGGCCATTCAGCCCTCAAATGGGTCCGTTACCAGAATTGTATCCTCACGTTCCGGGCTTGTGGAAAGCAGCGTAACAGGCGCGCCAATCAATTCCTCAATCCGGCGTACATATTTAATCGCCTGAGCGGGGAGCTCTGCCCAAGAACGCGCACCGCCCGTTGTTTCATCCCAACCCGGCATGGTCTCCAAAACTGGCTTCACACGGGCCTGCGCACCCGGTGCGGAGGGGAAGTGCTCTATCCTCTGCCCATCTAGCTCATACCCAACGCAAATGGAGACCTCTTTCATACCATCGAGGATGTCCAGCTTTGTTAGCGCAACACCACTTACGCCCCCAACGCGCACGGCCCGGCGGACCATGGCCGCATCAAACCAACCACAACGGCGTGGGCGGCCTGTCACAGTGCCAAACTCACGCCCGCGCTCGGCCATGCCTTTGCCGACATCATCAAATAATTCAGACGGGAATGGCCCCTCCCCCACGCGGGTTGTATAAGCCTTAGCAATCCCCAACACAAAACCGACCGATTTCGGGCTCATCCCGCTCCCAGAAGCAGCAATCGCCGCCACTGTGTTGGAGCTGGTCACGAAAGGGTAAGTCCCGTGGTCCACATCCAGCATGACAGCTTGTGCGCCCTCAAACAGGATGCGCTTCCCAGCGCGGTCGGCCTCGGCAAGACGGTCCCACGCACGGCAGGCATAAGGCAGCAAACGCGGGGTAATTTCTTTAAGGAAGGCGAGGATCGCCTCCTTTGTGAAGGTCTCTGCCCCCAAGCCGGCTAAAAGCGTATTGTGATGGAGCAACAGCTCATCAATCTTCCAATCCAGCGTGTCAGGCTCGGTCAGGTCACAAATGCGGATGGCACGGCGAGCTACTTTATCCTCATAAGCAGGGCCAATGCCGCGGCCTGTCGTGCCGATTTTATGGGTACCACGAGCCTGCTCACGCGCGCGATCCAACGCCCCATGCACAGGAAGAATCAAAGGAGCTGTCTCGGCTATCCAGAGTGTTTCTGGCGTGACGGTTAGGCCTTGCTCTGTCACGCGGTCAATCTCGCTCATCAAAGCTTTGGGGTCCACCACGACACCATTGCCGATGACGCCAATCTTCCCCCCGACTAAACCAGACGGCAGCAATGATAATTTATACACCTGATCATTAACGACCAGCGTATGGCCGGCATTATGCCCACCCTGAAAACGCACAACAATATCGGCACGGCTGGACAGCCAGTCCACAATCTTGCCTTTACCCTCATCGCCCCACTGGGTCCCGATTACGGTAACATTGGCCATAAGAATGCTCTTCCTTCAACGTCTCATAATGACGATCCCTACCCGCTTATTAGCGCGGCAGGGGGGTGGGTTGTTCATCTTTCCAGATATGACTGCACCGTAAATGATGCGCCTCCTGCTCCATCGCACTTGATTCCCCAAGCGATGCGATGGTGGCATAGCCTGCCTCATGCAAGCTGGACAAGTCCTTCTGTGCCATATGGGGGGGAACAAGGCAGCGTTTACGCCGTGGTGGTGGCTCTGCCACCCTTAAAAAAGCATGGGGATGAAGTGTCAACCCACATGCTGGCTCATCCCCTGCGAGATAACGCCCCCCACGTCCCAATTCCTCACGAGAATGTAGAGCAAAGACCGTTACACATACTCCAGTATGATACCGCCACCCTCGGAAATCGACCGGGTCCACCGTCAAACGAGCCGTAGGTAGGCGTGCTAAAATCGCTGCCACATCTGCCCGTAAACGCGCCACAAAGGGGCGTAATTTATCAGGGAATGTCAGCGTCTCTAACTTCTGCAGCGCAATATGAGCCGGGCCGACAGCATCCATCATCCCTAAAAGCAACTCCGCCCATGCCCCACCATGCTCCCGCACGGCGGCGGCATCACGCCGGTCTAACGCATGGATAATCGCCTCACGCTCAGCCCCGCTAAAGCCATCCTCTATCAAGCTCCAAACCATAACAGGCATGGAAAGGTCAAAAGAGACATAAGCAATCCCCAATTTTGCGAGGGCCTCCGCCCCTAGAGCGATGACCTCGGCATCGGCCTCGGCTTTATCAGGGCCGATAAGCTCTATCCCCGCTTGGGAGATTTGACGCTGCCCCTCACGCCCCGGCGTGCCGATAACCACACAATCCCCCGCATAAGAAAGACGGAGCGGGCGCGGGCAATCCTGCATCCGCACCGCTGCAATACGGGCGATCTGCGTTGTCATATCCGGCCGCAATGCCATCATCCGATGCGAGGATGGATCTAACAAACGGAAGCTCTGCTCCGCCAAAGCCGCCCCGGACCCACTCAACAAGGAGGCCTCAAACTCTAACAAAGGGGGACGGACGCGCTCATAGCCATGGCAGGAGAATACATCCATCACCGCTGCAAGGCCGCGGGCCTCTGCCTCGGCCTCGGCGGGGAGGAGGTCCACAAACCCCATAGGCAACAAAGCCGGGTTTGATAAATCTGGTGTCTCCATCATGCCCGCACGGCCTCTTCTGCAACGCACCCATAAGCCCAATCTAACCACGGTAAGAGGGCCTCTATATCCTCTGCCTCAACCGTGGCCCCACCCCAAATCCGTAATCCGGCAGGGGCATCACGATAGCCAGCAAGGTCATAACCCGCTTGCTCGGCCTCTAAAAGGCTGGTCATCTTCTTAATCGCCGCAGAACGTTGGGCATCATCTAAAGCCTCAAACCACGGTGCGGTAATCTTTAAGCAGATAGAGGTACAAGAGCGTGTCTCTTTTGTCGCACTGAGGAAGGCCACCCAATCACGCTGAGCCACCCATGCCTCCACAAGGGCGAGATTCTTCCGTGCCCGTGCTTTCAGAGCCTCTAAACCACCAATGGATTCCGCCCAACGTAAGCTATCCAACGCATCTTCCACACATAACATGGAGGGGGTGTTGATTGTATCGCCGCGGAAGATAGCCTCATTCAGCCCTTTTTTATTCGTAAGGCGGAAAATCTTAGGCAAAGGCCGCTGGCTGCCCTCCTCCAACCGTTGTACGGCACGAGGGCTGAGTGCCACCATGCCATGCGCTGCCTCCCCCCCAAGGGCCTTCTGCCACGACCATGTCACAACGTCCAACCGCTCCCATGGCAGGTCCATCGCAAACGCAGCCGAGGTCGCATCGCAAATCACCAACCCTTCATGCTGGGCTGGCACCGCCTCAACCGAAGGGATGCACACACCTGAGGTTGTGCCATTCCATGTCAGTACAACATCACGCGACCAATCAATCTGCGTCATATCGGGCAGGGAGCCATAGGGGGCTTCCAACACGCGGAGGTCATCTAATGCGAGGACATCGCGTAAATCCTGCGCCCATGTGCCAGAGAAGCTCTCAAAAGAGAGGACATCCACACCGCGTTGCCCTGCTATGGCCCACAAAATCATCTCCACTGCCCCCGTGTCAGAGGCTGGGACAATGCCAAGTTGCCAACCCTCTGGCATACCAAGCAAAGAGGCTGAGCGCGTTATCACCTCATGCAGCCGTGCGCGCCCTTCTGCCGCACGATGAGACCGCCCAAGAAAAGCCCCTTTAAGGGCATCAGGCGTCCAGCCGGGGCGTTTGACGCACGGGCCAGATGAGAAATACGGTCGTTGCGGACGGCGGGAAGGCTTAGCGGGGGGCATAACGGGTTGGTTATCCATCATTACGGTAAAGGATCATCTTTTCTTAGGTGTCACACGCATCATGAGGGGTCAAGATAAGCGAAGCATGATTGGCAGAACAACGCCGATTGCGTAAGACACACATCATGATAAAACAGCCGCGCCGCCACACAAAGCGTCTCATAACCTTAGCTTGGTTAGGGCTTTACCTCCTCCTTAGCCTCTTTATCGCAAATAATTGTGAGCTAGCACAACATAGATTGGCTTTCTGCCTTGCGAGCCTCTTTGTACCGCTATGCGTTTTATCCTGCGGGCGTTTTTTAGCATGTTGCCTCAGTGTACCATTAGCGAGCCTTATAATCGCCAATCTTTATATCATCATCCATTATCACAAAATAACCTACGATATGTGTATGGCCATCGCCGGGACGGATGGAGCCGATGCGGCCACTATGCTGCGGACAATCCCTATCACGCCCTTTTTACTCGCCGGTTTGCTCCTAGGCGGTGTGCTATACACCACAGCACGAGCTGCGCGTTTTCGCCCTCTCCATGCTTTAATCGGCTTTATAGGCTGTGCGCTTACCTTCACCATTGCCTTACATCGCCCTCTTAATCGCGATGTTGCCGGACATTATAATGTCGCTATTACCTATGATGCTCTGCATCATCGTTACGTCAACAACCCGTATTTTGCAAAAAACCTCGCTTTTTACATCAATCTTCCCGGTTTTATTGGTAATTCCCTCGCCATTTTCGCACTTAAACAAGGCTATCAGCAAACAAAATCATACCGCCATAGCCTCACCTTTGCCCCGCATGAGCACATAAACTCCGCAATTCTGCCGGGGCGTGTTGTAGGAGAGAAAAACATCATCCTCATCATCGGGGAATCAGACGCAGCACGCCATCACGGCCTTTATGGCTATACAGAGCAGGACACGACCCCACACCTCCGCACCCTCGCCGCACAAGGCGCACTATGCGCCATGAGCAACGCCCATTCTGCTGCCAACATGACGCATAACGCTGTGCCGATGATGATCTCCTTCCTCACCCCGCAAGACCGCCGCGCTATCCTGACTGAGAAAAACCTCATCGAACTCGCTCGCGCCCATGGCTATAAAACCTTATGGGTAGGAAGCCATGAGGGGACATCCCTCTATAATAGTCCGATTGGCTATCTCTCCGGCTTTAGTGAACAGGTCGTTCGGCCCGATTACAGCACCCTCCCCCTCACCGTGCGTGAACATGACGATGAGAGCCTCCTCCCTGCTCTCCAACATCAATTAGAAATTTATCGGCAGGAGCCGGCGGGGCATTTTATTATTATCCATCTCATTGGTAGTCACGTTTCATACCGGGAGAAAACAACCCCAGAGGACCGGCACGCCCTACCCCGTGCTGGGAGCTATGACCAAGCCATCCATCATGTGGACCATCTCATCGCAACGATTCTTCAGATGGTGGAGCAGACATTACCCCATAGCACGCTCCTCTACAGCGCAGATCATGGGGAAATCCTCACCTCACCTGATAATGGCATGCATGGGGTTTATGATGGCGGGCAAGAGCAATATCGTATCCCTATCTATTTCGCAGGCCTACATCATGCCTCTTATTGCCAGCAAGCCGAGGCACTCCGCCAAACTGATGGGACATTCTCCCAACTTATGGAGAAATACATCCTTTTAACGATGATGGGGTATCAACTCGCCCCAGAGGCTCTACACGCAGCCCGGCAACAAGACCTCATCTTACATTCTGATGGGGAGACTTACGATTATAACCGGCTTCCCGGCCCCAAAGCCCCGCAACGGCTTGGGAAATGATGGTGCGAAAGAGGGGACTCGAACCCCTATGCCTTGCGGCGGTCGATTTTGAGCCGACTGCGTCTACCAGTTCCGCCACTCTCGCCCATATTATCCTGCGTTCATCCGCAGGTGATGACCCGCTTATAAAAGATTCCGCCACAAAGGACCAGAGGTGAAGAGAAAAAATCTTACCGGGTCACTCTTTCCCGCTCATCAACAAGATATTACGCATCGCTGCACCTGATGCCCCCTTGCCTAAATTATCTAGCCGCGCTGTCAACAATGCCTGCCCGCTATGCCCGCTCACCCGCAGCTCCATATCATCACGGCCAGCAAGAGCATCAGCGGCTAATTTTGGCTCAGACTCTACAACGCGGATTGTTTGGGCATCCTTATAAAAAGCCTGCAAAGCCGCTGTAACATCCTCAATCATCGGGACACCGGGGAGAGAAACAAGATGCAAAGGAATGGACACTATCATCCCTTGAGGGAAATGCCCCACTGACGGCACAAAAAGCGGATTGCGCGTCAACCCGCTATAATGCGTCATCTCCGGTAAATGTTTATGTTGTAGATTTAGGCCATATAAAAAGAAAGGCGGGCCACCTTCCGCCTCTTGCTGCTCAATCAACGCCTTACCACCGCCGCTATACCCTGAAACAGCATTGATGGAGATATGAGCATCCATCGGAATAATCCCCGCCTGCACAAGCGGGCGTAATAACGCGATCGCCCCCGTGGCATAACAGCCGGGGTTACTCACAAACCGCGCTTTACGGATACGCTCTGGTTGAGTCGAATCCAGCTCTGGCAAGCCATACACCCAATCCGGATCCACACGATGAGCCGTACTCGCATCCAAAAAGCGCGTCTTGGTCCCGTGCCCTAAGGCCACAGCCTCACGCGCGGCATCATCAGGCAAACACAGCACGGTAATATCGGCCTGCGCCATAAGCTCTTGGCGGGCTTGAGGGTCCTTCCGGCGAGCGGGGTCAATGCTTAATAAAGTCAGAGCATAACGTTCCGCTACGGCCTCAATACGGCGGCGAATCCCAAGCCCTGTTGTTCCTGCCTCGCCATCAATAAATATGCGCGTCGTCATCCAGGCTGCTCCCTCTGGCCTTACCAATAGAACGGCGTCTGTCTTCTTTCATACACCAACATGGTGTGCCCGTCCCGCTCGAACTGGTCAAGAAGGCTCATGCCAATACTGCCCAAAACAAGACGTGAAGCGCGATTATCTTCCCGCGCAACCGCCACAACACGCTCTATCCCCGTATCCAACACAAAATTGAGAGCAACAGCTGCGGCCTCCCGTGCGATTCCCCGCCCTGATGCCCATGGGAACAACGCAAAGCGCAGGCCCAGCCCGCGCCCATCGGGCCGCTCATGCACGCCCGTCATCCCGACAAAGCGATTCTGCTCGATGATGGAGAAAATACCAACGCCACGCTCGGCCCAAAAGGCGACATCCTCAGCCATCTCAGCCTCAGCTTGGGCGCGACTCCGCACCCCGCCCAGCATAGAGCCAAAGGCCGCACCATCAGCCTTTAAGCGGGCCATATCCTCCATATCCGGCCAATTTACAGGCCGGAGGAGGAGGCGCGCCGTCCGCAGCTCACTGCCTGCCACAATGCGCCGCCTTATAACGCATTAGCGCGCGATGGGACGATAACGAATCCGGCTCGGCTCCGTTGAATCCGGGCCTAAGCGGCGGCGTTTATCTTCCTCATATTGCTGGAAGTTACCCTCAAACCATTCCACATGGCTATCGCCCTCAAAAGCGAGGATATGCGTGGCCAGACGGTCCAAAAACCAACGGTCATGGCTGATGACCACAGCACAACCAGCAAAGGATTCCAACGCCTCTTCCAAAGCGCGAAGGGTATCAACATCTAGATCGTTTGTTGGCTCATCCAGCAGGAGGACGTTGTTATCCTCTTTAAGCATCTTTGCCAGATGCACGCGGTTACGCTCACCACCAGAGAGGACGCCAAGACGCTTTTGCTGGTCTGGCCCCTTAAAGTTAAACGCCCCAACATAAGCACGGGAAGGTACAGCCCGCTTGCCAAGATGGATAACATCCGTCCCGCCGGAGATTTCCTCCCACACGGTTTTGCTATCATCAAGGTCGTTACGGGACTGGTCAACATACCCCAACTTGACGGTATCACCGATTTTCAGCGAGCCAGAATCAGGCTGCTCTTGGCCGGTAATCATCTTAAAGAGGGTCGATTTCCCCGCCCCATTAGGCCCAATCACCCCAACAATGCCCCCCGGGGGCAGCTTAAAGTTAAGGTTATCAATCAACTGCCGATCACCAAAGCCTTTGCAGAGATTCTCAGCCTCAATAACCGTCTGGCCTAGACGAGGGCCAGGTGTGATGACAATCTCCGCCGTGCTGCCAGCAGCATCCTGCCCTGCGGCCAGCATCTCCTCATAGCGCGTAATACGGGCTTTGCTCTTGGCCTGACGGGCTTTAGGCGAGCTGGAAATCCATTGTTGCTCAGCAGCGAGGGCACGCTGGCGGGCACTTTCTTCTTTCTCTTCCTGCGCGAGGCGTTTGCGTTTTTGCTCCAACCATGAGGAATAATTACCCTCGAATGGATAACCACGCCCGCGCTCAATCTCCAAAATCCAGTTCGTGACATTGTCAAGGAAGTAACGGTCATGGGTGATGACCATCACCGTGCCTTTATACTCACGCAATGTCTTTTCCAGCCACGCAACACTCTCGGCATCTAAATGGTTGGTCGGCTCGTCCAGCAGGAGAATATCGGGTTTCTCCAACAACAAACGGCATAGAGCCACGCGGCGTTTCTCACCGCCGGAGAGCTTATCAACAGGGCTATCGGCTGGGGGGCAACGCAGCGCATCAAGAGCAATCTCTAAATGACGGTCCAGCTCCCAGCCATCTTCTGCATCAATCTTCTCTTGAAGTTCGGCCTGTTCTGCCAAAAGAGCCGTCATCTCATCATCAGACATCGGCTCAGCAAACTTCATGGAAATCTCATTGAACCGCTCAACAGCCTTCTTCAACTCACCAAAGCCTTGAGCAGCGTTCTCACCAACGGTCAAGTTCGGGTCGAGCTGCGGCTCTTGCTCCAAATAGCCGATGCGCACACCTTCAGCCGCCCAAGCCTCACCGCCGAACTCTTTCTCAATCCCTGCCATCACTTTAAGCAGGGTGGACTTACCCGCACCATTCACACCGAGGACACCAATCTTCACCCCCGGCAGGAAGGAGAGCGTAATCCCCTTAAATACCTCGCGGCCGCCCGGATAGGACTTTGTGACGTCCTTCATGACATAAACATACTGATAGGCGGCCATGGTAGCGGTCTCCCTCTTAAACGCGCGACAAGAATACAGAAAGCAGGGCCCTGCCCCCTGTTACCTTGGGGCGTTCTCCCAAAAATACAAATACGCCCCCTTATGGAAGCATCATCTGCGCCCGGCAGGACTCGAACCCGCAACCTAGCCGTTATGAGCGGCCAGCTCTAACCAATTGAGCTACAGGCGCATAGACATTCCGTCATGTCGCCCAGACGCACTTTTTTTGCAACCCCTTCCGTATGAAAAACGTTCTTTCTTCCCTCTCCCACCCCCTCATAATGGCTCTGTAATACACATATACAAAGCCGAATGTATCCTTTATTGATAGGTTCATCCGCCTACATAATCAGATCAATGGAGCTTGGCATGGACGTTAGCAAAATTTCCCCCGGTAAAGATGTCCCTAATGACATCAATGTCGTTATTGAGATTCCTCAAGGCTCTCAAGTAAAGTACGAAGTTGATAAAGAGAGCGGGGCTGTTTTTGTGGATCGCTTCCTCTTTACCCCCATGGCTTATCCTGCCGCTTATGGCTTCATCCCCAATACACTCGCCGCTGATGGCGACCCGGTGGATGCCCTTGTTCTCACCCCGGCTGATGTCCTCCCCGGTAGTGTTATCCGTGCCCGGCCTATTGGCGTGCTGAAGATGGAAGATGAAAGCGGGCAAGATGAGAAGCTCATCTGTGTGCCGCATGATAAAATCCATCCGCAATTCAGCACCGTGCAGTCTTTGGACCAACTGCCAGAGATTACCCTTAAAGCCATCGCCCATTTCTTTGAGCGTTATAAGGACTTAGAGCCTAATAAATGGGTAAAAGTCGCTGGATGGGGCGATAAAGCAGAAGCCGGCAAGGTGATTGAAGCAGCCCTCGCCGCAGCGAAGAAGTAAGTTCTAAGCACATTCTTCTTATAAAAGCGGGCTGTCTCTAAAAGGGGCGGCCCGTTTTTTATAAAAGCGTGCTACGCGCAGCATAGCCATAAAAAAACCACCTTGCCCTTAGCAACGTGGTTCTTCTACCGGTCTGGAGCGGGCGAAGGGATTCGAACCCTCGACCCCAACCTTGGCAAGGTTGTGCTCTACCCCTGAGCTACGCCCGCATCAGATTCTCTACCAACAACCCAAACTTTTATCATTTGGAGCGGGCGAAGGGATTCGAACCCTCGACCCCAACCTTGGCAAGGTTGTGCTCTACCCCTGAGCTACGCCCGCATCGTTGGTGGGAGGCTTATGCCCCAAAGCTATCCCTGATGCAATCCCTTATGAAGATTTTATTTTCTAAAATCAAACGGCCATCCCCTTACAACATGGCTCCCCTGCCTGTGCAAAAAGGGAGAACCATCCTAATATTAAAGGAGATTTTTCAGGCCATAAAGTTCCACCATCATGACAGATTCTCTCTTTTCTTCTCACACGCCCGCTCATGCTGTGGATGTTGACCAAAGTAATTTTATGCAAAAGGTCGTGGAGGCCAGCACGACCACACCCGTTATTGTGGAGTTCTTCTCCCCAACATCATCTAGCGCGCAGCACGTCTCGCCCCAGCTCACAAAAGCAATTCAGGCTATGGAGGGGCGCATTACATTAGCGCGGGTCAATGTTACAACCAACCGCACGCTTATTACCCAGCTTGCCCAAATGGGCTTACCGTTACAAACGGTGCCTCTCCTTGTTGCCTTCTGGCAAGGGCAAGTACGCGACATCCTCCCTGGTAAAGCTTCGGAGTCGCAACTCAAAACATGTCTTGAGGCACTCCTTAAAGAAAGCGGACAAAGCTTACCGGCCTCCGCCCTTTTGGACGCAGCGAAAACAGCCCTCCACTCTGGAGAATGGGCCGAAGCGACCAACCATTATGCGAGCCTCCTCGAAATAGAGCCAGACTCCCCAGAGGGCTGGGCCGGGCTTATCCGCTGTATGATTGGCTTAAATGATCCAGAAGGTGCGGAAGAAGCTGCAAGCCAAATCCCTGAGCATTTACTGACCGCCCCGCTCATTACTGAGGCTAAAGCGGCCCTCCAAACCTATCTGGAAGGGCAAAAGGCCGCCGGTAAACTCTCCCATCTACGCCAAGCTGTTGCCCAATCCCCCGAAGATACGGCACTGCTAACAGAGCTTGCTACCGCCCTCAATGGTGCAGGACAGCGCGATGATGCAGCCCAGCTTTTGCTGGATATAATCGCACGAGATAAAGACGGGGCTGGGCAGGACGCAAAGGCGCAATTACTCAAACTCTTTGAGAGCTGGGGTATGACTGACCCTGCTACGCTCGCTGCACGGCGTAAGCTCTCCTCGCTCCTTTTCTCATAACATTCTTAACATGCTGAGCTAACGTTATATTCACAAGGGGGACTGTGCGCGTGCTAAGACAACCACCACCGGAAAATACGCAAACAACTCTCAGTAAGCCGCGCCATGTCCCTGCCTTGCAGGACATCACCCTAGCAGACTTGCCCCCACGCGTTGGCCTGCTCCCTCTCGCCGAGACGATTCTACTGCCCCAAGGGCAGCTTCCACTCACCGTTTTTGAGCCGCGCTATCTCGCTCTTTTAGAAGCCTCTTTGGCGCATCATCGTATGATTGGCATCATCCAGCCTCATATGAAGGCACGTTTTGGTGATGAAGCCCCCTTGCTGGAGACCATCGGTACATTAGGGCGTATTACCTCCTTTATGGAGCAAGAGAGCGGGCAGTTCTTCATTACCCTCACTGGGGTCTGTCGCTTCCGCCTCTTGCAAGACCAAACGACAGAGAGCGGCTGGCGAGAAGGACGCATCAATGCCATGCCCTTCTCTCATGACCTACTAGAACCCCCTAACTGCACGCTGGACCGCAACGCGTTCTCCAAAGCTTTAAAGGGCTATAGCCAACGCCATGAGCTATCCATCAAATGGGATAATCTAAAGACCCTCAATAACAGCACACTTGTGACTATGCTCTCGATGTTGCTGCCTTTCTCCTCACTCACAAAACAAGCCTTGCTAGAATGTAAGAATCCATGCGACCGTGCCCACAAGCTCCTAGAGGAACTCGCACATTAGGCATCCCGCCTGCATAATAGGATTTGGCTTATGACCTCAGCCCCACCATCCCCCGCCCTGATTGCGCGCCTTGTCTGCCCCGTGACAAAAGGGCCTGTCCATTATGATGCAACGCGTAATTGCATCATCAGCCCCCAAGCACAACTCGCCTTCCCTGTGCGTGATGGCATCCCCGTCATGCTGCCAGAGCAAGCAACCCCGCTTGAGGCTGACTAAACACGACTCGTAACCGTCATCTTTAAGGCTTCTGCCGAGCTTCTGGCGCACCATACATAACATCTGTCCGTGTCTCTGGCGGTGCCATTGGAACACCAGGTGCTCCCCCTGCCGCACTCCGCGGCGCACGGCCTGAGATTTCATCAGGTGTGGGTTGGATGGTCTGAACCACAGGCACCATCCCGCCCCAATAAACAGGTGGTGGGTGATGCACTTCACGAAATGGCTTCTTCGGGTAAGCTTCTGTCATATCCGCTTTGGGTAAATGACGATGGCTCTGCCCTTCATCATCCTCTCTTGCGCAACCACTAAGTACGAGGGCGCAGGCCAAAAAACATGGCCAGACTCCATAACGTACAGCCCAGCCGGGGGCAAAAATACGCATACAGGAAGGGCGAAAAAACCTCGTCATCTCCACCTTATAGCATGTCTATATGATTGACGAAGACCCATGAGCATGAAAAGAAAAAGCATGTTTGACGGCACTCTTTCTTCCCCGCGGCAAAGGCTCCATGCTTGGTTAGATGGTCTTTTTAAAGACCATGCTCTTTTCCGCCTTGTATGGACCAATCTAGCCCCTGTCATACCGGGGCGTGTCTGGCGGAGTAACCATCCCACACCATCACGCCTGAGACGCTGGCGCAAAACGCTTGGCTTAAAGACGGTCTTCAACCTACGCGGGCATCGCCGTTGCGGGGCAGATGCGTTAGGACGGGAGATGTGCCAGCATATTGGCTTGCCTTATCTTGATATGGCCTTTGAGAGCCGCAACGCCCCCCATAAGGACCGTATCTTACGCTTCCATAGCTTATATAAGCAGGCACAATTCCCCCTGCTTTTACATTGTAAATCCGGAGCGGATAGAACGGGCCTTGCTAGCGGCCTTATCATTCTTTTTGAAGGAGGAACGGCAGAAGACGCTCTCAAACAACTCCATTGGCGTTTTCTCCACTTTCGCCATTCCCGCACGGGTGTGTTAGATGCATTTTTTCTACTGTATCAAAAAACAGCCGAAGGCCACCTAAGCTTCCTCGATTGGCTTCATTATGAATATGACGAAGATGCGTTGCGCACTGCCTATCGCGCTGGCACGTTTAGCCATCTTCTTGCCACATCAATTAAGAAATCATAACAGAACTCTTTAAATCAATATGGTTTTATGGGCGAACAGCCATTTCCCTTATGAAATTAAGGATTTGCTGACGATTTCGCTCCTCCTTGATGCTATAATAAACCCTAGCGAGTTCTAAGGTTTCAGGCATCATGAGTAGTTCAATCCCTGCTATTTCTTTTTCTGCCATAGACGCCTCTACTTTCTCTGCAGTTCGCCCTTTATGGAAAGGTGTCTGCTCCTCATGCACGCCAACATTAGCAGCCGTTGTAAAGCCATCCAGCTCATCAAAAAAGAACCCAACCGGCACGCCTAAGATTTTCGCTATCTCATACAGGCGGCCTGCACCGATGCGATTCGTCCCGCGCTCATATTTTTGTATCTGCTGAAAGGTAATACCTAATGCCTTGGCCAGCCTCTCTTGCGAATATTTTCGCAAGCCCCGCAACAAGCGGATACACTTACCAACATGTGAATCAACAGATGAAGCTATATCAGCCATCACTCAACAACCCCGCTCCCCACAGATTAACCAACTCCCCTCCACGAAGTCGTTAGTAATTAGTTAATCCGAAAGCTACGTCAACGCGTCTTGACTAACGATTCGTTAATATGAACATGTTTTTGCTTCCTCCCGTATCCTCCCCACACAGCCATTAAAACTGACAAAATAGCTAACGTAAAAGGGCCCCAACGCCCAATATATGTAAAAACTGTCCATGCCTCTGCATCAGGTAAAACACGAATCAAAGTCTGCTCTTTACCCCATTTTGTATGGCCTACATCCCGCCCTTCTGCATCATAAATAGCAGACACACCCCGGTTATTAGCAAAAACTACGGGTAAACCCTCCTCCACAGCACGCATCCTGCCTGTTGCCAGATGTTGCCGTGGCCCAGCACTATTGCCATACCAAGCATCATTAGAAATTGTCAGTAACCACTCTGGCCGCTGACCAGACGCTACCACACTGCCAGAGAATATAATCTCATAACAGACCATAGGACCTACACGCCCTATCTGCGGCAAGTCCCACCGTGTTAAGCCCAGCCCCGGCACCACAACGGCCGGTAAAAGATGGAATGGTAGTATCCATGGTTCATATTCCCCAAAGGGGACAAGGCGGCTTTTGTCATAAATCGCCTCAATATGGCCATCTGCTGCAAGAGCGATCAAACTATTATACCAGCGACCCTTCCCCGCACGCCGGTCAGACCCCAACAGAACAGGGGCCCCTGCCGCAGCTGTTGCAATGGTTTGGCGTGCCCATTCATCCTCATCCAACAAACCGGGAAAAGCCGATTCAGGCCATATCACAACGGGGAGATGGCCCGGCAAATGCGCCCGTGCATCGGCCACGGCACGGGCTGTTAGCTGTAGATAAGACTCAAATTGCTCCGATGCGCCATCACGTTCCAGAACATCATCCTCAGGCACATTACCTTGCACAATGGCAATGGCTGGTTTGCCCCCTCCAGAATGATGAGCATGATGCTCAACACGCCACGCACCCCAGCCGCACCATAAAATAGTACAGACACATACACCCAAAGCAGCCCGCCGCCCCTGCCATAGAGCCAGCGATGCCAACACGACCATAAAAGTCAGCCCATCTACCCCTATAAGGGAGGCTGGTTGAATCAACACATCCCCCACATAACCGGGAAGCTCCAGCACGCTGCCAAGGGGATTCCATGGGAAGCCAGAAAAGTAAAAAACACGCGCCATATCGGCCAATGTCCAACTCCCGGCGAATAATAACAGGCGCGGCCATCCCTCTGGTACCAACCTGCATAAAAGAGCAGGGACTATAAATAAGGGGGCAATAAGCAAAGCCACACCGGGGGCTGCGAACGGCACAGCCCACCAAAACTCCTCAACACGCGTTAAGATAGCGTTCGTCAGCCAATATAAACCTGCTGTGTAAAACCCCATCCCGAACAAAAAAGCCCATAACGCCGCTTGCCGTTTAGTGGGGGCCAGACCGACCGCCTGATACAAAACCCCCAAAGCAAGAGGAAGAGCCGGGATAAAGCAAAGCGGCGGCAAAGATAACGCTGCTATACATCCCGCCATGATAAGATATAGGGCACCGCGCCACCCTCCCTTTTGCGGTAGGGAACACAATGCCTTTATCCTCATGTGAAGTACCTTTTAAGTGATGTTTTCAATCCAGCGCATCGCGCAGACGACGCTCATAATGCCGGTAATATTTATCGGCCAGCAACTCGCTTTTTACCAAAATAGCGACATCTGTTGTGTTGAACTGCTCATCCACCACAGCACCATCACCAACATACCCCCCTAAGCGCAAATATCCTTTAATTAAGGGGGGTAATTTGCTTAGGCAGCGGCGGCGGTCGAGCATCGCAGGGTCTGCACGCCGCATATCCACATAACGCTCTGGCAAGGCTCGTACACGCAAAGCAGGTGGGGCTAGATGGTTATGATAAAGCCATGTCAGCTCCTCATCCATCTCCTCCAGCGAGGTACCATGTAAGCTGGCACAACCAAACAAAATATCAATGCGATGCAAGAAAATATAAGAAGCAATGCCACGCCATAAAAGCTGCATCGCCGCACGACCACGATACTCCTTCGCCACGCAAGAACGCCCCACCTCCAGCAAGCGGCCAGAGAAATTTGTTAAGCAAGAAATATCATATTCATCAGCTGTATAAAAATGATCTTGCGGACCAAGCATATCAGAGCGCAACAGCCGATAAGTCCCCACCACAACGGGCTTATCTTCCCCAGAGGCGTGATCAACTACCAACAAATGATCGGCTATCTCATCAAACTTATCGGCATCTAGCTGCGTCTTGAGAGCTTCCTCACTTGGATGCGCCCCCATTTCCCCAAAGAAAACCCGATATCGCAAAGCCTGAGCGGCGCGAATCTCCTCCTCATTAGCAGCAAGACGAACGCCTAAACTCCCACCTCGCAACTCTTGAAAACCACCGTCACGATTAAGGGCAAGACCCGCCAATGTATCCATTTATTGCCGCGTCTTCTCGCTAGTAACCAAGTCACTCATATCCGAATCCACTTCAGGCGAGGAAGTTATCTCTTCCGCTCTCATATGCTCTAGCACGCTTTTCCTGGTCATATGAAATGACTCACTTCTCATGCCCAGATCGCGAAGCAACGGATGAGTTTTCACCGCCACTCGTGCGCCGCCCAAACAACTCAGCACGATGAGACATAAGATCAAAACCTAATTTAGCCGCAATCTTTGCGAGTAGTCCTACCAACTCATCATTTTCAAACTCAATAACATTACCGCTATCAATATCAATCAAATGATAGTGATGACCATTCTCACTCGCTTCATATCGCGCGCGGCCACCACCAAAGTCTCGCCGCTCTAATATACCTTTTTCTTCGAGAAGGCGTACTGTTCGGTACACAGTCGCTACAGAGATTCGACTATCCAAAGCAGAGGCGCGGCGATAAAGCTCCTCTACATCCGGATGGTCTTCAGCCTCCGAGAGGACGCGCGCGATTACACGCCGCTGGCCTGTCATTTTTAAACCATGCTTAACGCATAGGCGCGCAATGGGGGAATCCCCCACATCGCCGCCGGACGCAGCACTCTCGCGTCCCATTTTTTTTGTGCTCATCACCATACAGATGATTTACCCGATTATGATGGGGTTTGTCCAACACACATCATAATCGGGACGGTGCCCCCCTTGAGCCTTAATCTATCAGTGAGCCGTATAGAGCAATCGTGCCCTTATTGCTCAGTCTTATCCTCACGGCGGCGACCCAAACCAATGCGCCGTGCCAAAGATGAGCGATGATTCGCATAATTAGGGGCAACCATCGGGTATTCTGCTGGCAAGCCCCAACGCTCCCGATATTCTTGCGGAGTCATATTATAAGCAGTTTTAAGATGACGGCGCAGAAGCTTTAATTTTTTACCGTCTTCAAGGCAAATAATATAATCCGGGAAAACGGACTTCCGCGGTGGAACAGCCGGTACAGGCTTTTCCGGCTCTATATCAGCAGGGGCCCCCGCACTAGCCAACGCCCCATGAACGGAGCGAACAAGATCAGGCAAAGCCTCAGAGGCGACATCATGACTACTTACATAAGCGGTAATGATCTGTGCTGTAAGCTGGCGCAGATCCTGCATTTCTGTCTCAGATGACATAAATAGTTGACTCCTAAGAAATTCGCTTGGAACAATACCTGATTACCAGAAAAAGCACAACAATGAAAATCCCTTATGTTGTAATAGTGAAGCCTTATTGCTAACAGAGACCTGCTAACATGTTTATAAACTGTTCAAAATTACAGCTTTAACCTAACATCTTTTCAAGAAACACCATATCATAACATTCTATGGGGAATCTCTTTCACCTACTTCCCCCTTTTTATGGCTCTGTAACTTTTATTCAATAAACCTCTTTCGTCTTTTCCTATGAAAAGCAACACTCACAACATTCACTTTAAATGAAGAAAAAGCCAACTCACCGCGGCAACATATTGTCTTATAAGATAGAACGCGCCCAATCCTTGTGGACCGTATAGAGACGTAAAAAATTGTTAATTAATGTTTAAAACCAAACTTATCTTGCCCTAATCATCATACTGAATCCGTTAAGTACCGGAAAATACGAGCATCTTCACCATCTTGATAATAATGAGGCCTCACCGCTATCTGCTGGAAACCTTCTTGCTCATAAAGAGCGGCTGCGTGCTTATTACTCAAACGGACCTCTAAAAAGAGTGTCATCCCCTCTTGCCGCGCTTTATGCAAAAGGTGGCGTAACATGTATCGCCCTATGCCCCGTCTCCGCCATGCAGGATGAACACCGAGGCTTAATATCTCCCCTTCATCCAACACGGAACGACTGACGATGAAGCCAATCGGCAGATCCTCCTTTAGTTCATTATTTACACTCTGGGAGGCAACTTTGCAGGCCAACCACACCTCTGCACCGGGCATTGTAAAAATCTGCTCAAACGCAGCTTGTGACCACGGCTCATGCTCCGCAAAAACCGCATGATGCAAGGCAGATAAAAGAGCCGTTGCCTCTACCCCCACTTGCATCATCACAATCATAGCATGCTCGTAAGACAATAATGCACCATCATCCCCTCTCAACGCGGAGCTAGGCGAAGGCCACCAGCAGGAGGCCGTGCTTCGGGCGGGTCGATATAAAGGGGCTCTAACGCATAAGATTGCGGCGTTTGTAGGCCCTCAATCGCTGCTTGGAAAATGCCTTCCGCCGTGGGGGCGGCTAATGGCAACCGCTCACTCTCACGCCCTAACCGTGCCTCTCCCATCGCGCCTGTCAGATCCGGCAAAGCATCCTCCCCATACACGGCATCACCAGCAATGGCGGGCCATAAACCGGGGGATATCTCTTCCACCGGCAAGGCATAAACCGCATTACCGGGAGGGTCCACAAAAACACGTCCACGCCGTGCGAGGCAGAGAATCGTTGCATCCTTCCGTTGCAGACTCGCTCGCATGGCATCACCCAGACGAACCCCAACACCCTGACATGACCAGCCCCGTGCCAGCCCGGCGGCTAAAGAGAGAGAGGCGCGTAAACCAGTAAAAGACCCCGGCCCGATAATCGCTGCAAGCAAATCAGGCGGGTGAGACCAACCCGCTTGTGCTAATAGGGCCTGCACTGTAGGGGCAAAACGCTCTGACGCGCCACGCCCTGCTAAGCTCTGCTGGGCGATAACCGTACCGCCCTCCAACAAAGCGATAAGATTACTCAAGCCCCGACCAGCCCCAGCCCCATTTAAAACCAAGCACCGCTCGGGCTTCATAACCACAAGCAGGCCTCATCCATCGGTAAGCGAGGAGCGCGAGGGGGAGGCTCCATAGCCTCATCAGGATAGCCCAAAGCGACTAGAAAATTCGCCCGCCATCCTTTTTTACGGAAACATTGCTCCTCCACCATCATGGCATCAAAACCCGACATTGGCCGCACTGCCAGCCCTAAAGCCCGGGCAGCCATGATGAGATACGCCCCTTGCAACGTCCCATTGCGAAAAGCCGTCTCATCACTCAATCCTACATCGGCGGCAAACCAATCACGCAGACCCGGCAATGGGTTGAGTGTTTTAAGCTGCTCGAAGAATAAAGGATCATACCCCACAACCACCAATACGGGGGCGGCCATGGCGCGCTCTACATTACCAAGGGACAAAGCGGGGCGAATCGCCTCGCGCGCCTCTTGGGTTTGTAAAAACGCAAAACGTGCGGGAGAACAATTACCAGAGGTTGGGCCGAGTTTGAGCAAATCATAAAGCTGGTGCAACACATCATCCCCCACAGCCTTAGTGGAGAACCCTTCCGCTGTGCGGCAATGGGTAAAAAGCTCCTCCGCAAGGAGGGGGCTTTTAGGCTGCTCGACCTGCTGTCCGTCAGGCGTTACGCCTGATGGGGGGGATGTTGTCATGAACGTTTACTCCTCTACAGCTTCAACCGCCGTCACCTCTGGCACATAATGGCGTAACATATTCTCTACCCCGTGACGCAATGTCGCACGGGAGGATGGGCAGCCAGAGCAAGCCCCCTGCATACTAAGATACACGACCCCTTCGCGATACCCACGAAAGACAATATCCCCCCCATCACTCGCTACGGCGGGACGCACCCGTGTATCTAACAACTCCTTCACTTGGGCAACAATCTCGGCATCTTCTGGGGCAATATCAGCCTCTGGAGCAGCAATCTCACCTGCAAGAGCAGGAACGCCGCTTTTAAAGAAATCTGTCAAGGTAATGAGAATACGAGGCCGTAGCGTGGCCCAATCTGCCGCATCAGCCTTTGTAACAGAGACGAAGTCACTCCCTAAAAAAACACGCTTAATCTCGCCCAAACCAAATAACGCATCAGCCAGAGCAGAACGCCCTGCTACAAGGCCTGCCTCTGCAAAATCAACCGAGGGACGCGCCCCCGTCACATCGCAACCGGGTAGAAACTTCAATGTTGCGGGATTAGGGGTATCTTCTGTCTCGATCATCATAAGGGTATCTTGTGTCATAAGGGCCTCTCTTATCAGATACTCAACAGGCTGAGCATCTTTTTTATATACGCTAATGCTTTAACAATGACCTTTATAGTCCTATTTTTCTAGACTATATATCCTGCTAGCAAAACAGGCTATGCTTGTCAGCGTTGGCTTTTGCCCTCCTCTATAAAGAATCCTTAAATGTCTGCGTCTATATCTCCCCCCTCTGCGACAACACCCATCACACCCGGTGTTGTTACTGGGGCAGCGTATAAAGCCCTTATACAACGCTGCCATTTGGGCCGTTATGCTCTCCCTGCGGTGAATGTTAGTAGCTCGACCACGGCCAATATGGCCCTAGAGGCAGCGCGGCGGAATCGTGCGGATATCATCATCCAAATCTCTGCCGGTGGGGCGCAATTTTATGCCGGGCGCGGCTTGCCGGATAAGCAACAGGCTCACATCCTTGGTGCTGTTGCTTTAGCACGACATGTTCATCTTCTGGCGCGTCATTATGGTGTAGCGGTCATCCTCCATACAGACCATGCAAACCGGCCTTTATTGGGCTGGTTGGAGGGGCTGATTGAGGAAAATCGTCAGCATTATGGGCAAACAGGCCAGCCGCTTTTCTCCTCCCATATGCTAGACCTTTCTACGGAACCATTGGAGCAGAACATCGCTACCGCCGCCACGCTTTTGCAAAAACTAACCCCTCTCGGCATAGGGTTGGAAATTGAGCTTGGCATCACCGGTGGGGAAGAAGATGGCATCGGTACAGAGCTTACCGGCCATCATGCCGCAAAAAACCCAGAGCTTTATACAGAGCCGGAAGATGTTCTTACCGCATGGAAGGCCCTCTCCCCTTTAGGGATGCTCTCCATCGCGGCCTCTTTTGGTAATGTGCATGGCGTCTATAAACCCGGCAATGTGTGCCTCCGCCCCTCTATTTTGCGCGATTCACAGGCTCTTATCGCTACGACATTCCAAACCGAGCCTAACCCGGTCCCGCTCGTTTTTCATGGTGGGTCAGGCTCGGATGAGCAGGATATCCGCCACGCTGTGGATTATGGTGTCTTTAAACTCAATATCGATACTGATACGCAATTTGCCTATGCCCAGGGTGTTGCGACCTATATTGATGCTCATAAAGAAGCTTTTCGCCGCCAAGTGGCACCTGACACGGGACGGCCGCTCAAACATGAATATGATATTCGTAACTGGATGCGCGCAGGAGAAGAACACTGCATCGCCCGCCTCACACGCGCCTTTGATGTCCTCGGCAGCCGTGGGAAAAGCGTTGTCGCCTCTTAGACGCTAAAAGCTAGGAGCTAGAGGGGCGCATCATAGCCCTCAATGCGCCATATGAGGCGGTGTTTGTGGGACACGCTGGCAGGAGGCCGTCCCCACTGTAACATGCTCGCATGAAGGTAAGGGACCATGCCGCCCCGGCAAGGGCCAGAAAAGCTCTATCCCTAATGAAATAGCCACTAAAAGACCCGCTAATAAAGCCCACGGCCAAAAGCGCGGCTCACGACCTAAAAGAGGTGGAATCCCCTGCTCATATTGAAAACGCCGCCCCTCTGCCAACAAGGATTCAGAATCCTGCACAGGCCCGGTGGGGCGGTCCTCATCATCAAAAGGGGCGGGGGAGGAAGGCACTATTCCTTCAACCTTCCAACACGGCTTGCATTTCTGTCCATTCCCGCTTTGTCAGGCCAGAGCTTTCCTGCGTGACGACCTCACCAGCAAGACGGCGGCGTAAGACCTTCAACATCCCAGCGGAGAAGCTATAAGCCCCTAGGCGATATTCCTCAAACGCCTGAGCGGTATGAGGCACCCATGCCTTGAGAATCTCGATCATCTTTTGGGCATAAACGCGAATCTCATATTGCGCGTGGGAATCAGCCCGCAAGGCGAGAAAATGCATCAAATTATGCAAATCAATCTTCCAATACCATTGTGTATAGGTATTGAGGGTAAGGTTAATACGGGCAAGCTCCCGCGCTACGCTCATCCCTTCTGGGTCCAGCATCTCCTCATAATCGCCGTAACATTGCAGCGCATCACGTTGGAGAATGGCAAGCACCTGTTGTGCTGTCTCCGCGCTCAAGCTTTCACCACGGCCTTGATGATTCACCGTACTTTGCGCGGCAATATGAGCAGGCTCTGGGAGATAGAACTCTTTATCCAACACAGAGTAACGCGCGGAATATTCATTCACGCTGGCCATGCGATGGCGAATCCACTGCCGTGCGACAAAGAGCGGGAGTTTCACATGGAACTTAATCTCACACATCTCAAAAGGTGTGGAGTGACGATGCCGCATGAGATAACGAATCAGCCCCGCATCCTCAGATGTTTTACGCGTCCCCTTCCCATAAGACACACGCGCAGCCTGCACGACGGCAGAATCGCCGCCCATATAATCCACAACCCGGATGAACCCATGATCCAGCAACGGGAAAGGCTCAAACAAAATCTCCTCCATCGCAGGGACGGTAGGACGAACCGTTTTATGCGGGGAGGCACGCAACGCCGTAATTTCGGATTGTTGCTCGTCTGTTAGGGCCATGATGTCTCTCCTGCTCACCTGCTTAGCGGAAGCCTTGATGTAGCCTTACAACTGCCCCTCCTGCAAGCCTAACCAGTAGGCTACTCTCTTATCCTTGCTATCGGCGTTAAGAGAGCGTATATCTTCCCCTGCTGGAGGCTTCGGCCTTAGCTATGGCGATAAACGGTAAATGAAATAAGTGTTGTGGACCCGGGGGCAGTGCCCGGCGTCTCCACCATCAACCTTTTAGGTTGGCTTAGGGGGACGAAACAGGCTCGACACGCATGGTAAAGATTTACTTTTTGCCCGGCATTGTACCGCCGTTATCGGGCTAATTTTACAAGTGCCAACGATAACTCTGAGGTGCTCGCTGTTGCTGCATAAGCGATAAGCGCGGTCCGGGGGGCACCGGGCAACAGAAGCCCCCCACCCATCCCTTTTTAAATGTGCAAAACCGTAAAGAATATACGGCTCGACCCTTGCGATTTTATCGTAGCTGTCGCACACCTAGAGAGCTTTTTATGAAACAGGTGAGGGTCCCTCCATGAGTGATGATACCAAAGGCCCAGATGGGTTCGATCCGACCCCGCCCAGCAGCCTCCTCCCTTACGATACATGGCTTGAAGAAGCGCATCGCGAGGTCATGCTCAAAGCTTTAGAGCATATTAGTGTGCATGGCCTGCCGGGGGAGCATCATTTCTATATGACCTTCCTCACCAGATTTCCCGGTGTTGTCATCCCTGCTGCGTTGAAAGAACGCTACCCAGAGGAAATGACCATCGTGCTGCAACATCAGTTCCAAAACCTCACGGTGGATCGTAGTGCGCGCTCTTTCTCTGTGGGGCTTTCCTTTGGGGGGGTGCCCAGTACGCTGCATATCCCCTTTGCCGCCATTACAGCCTTTGCCGACCCACATATTCATCTCGTCCTCCGCTTTACACCTCATTATGAGGAAGAAGCTCCCCCAGCGGAGGTTCATAATTTCCGTCCCACACCGCATGAGCAAAAGCCTGATCATGCGGCAAAAGATGATACACCTACCCCCGCTGCCGAAGGTGCGGAAGTTGTCAGCTTAGCCGCATTTCGTAAAAAGCCCGCGGCACAACATTCAGACGATACCGATGATTCTGACCGCTAAGCAGGGGCTGAGCGTGTGAGCCGTTTTTCCTTCTCATGGAAATCTTACAGCCTAAGATGGGCAGGGCTTGTTAGTCTCTCCGCGCTTATCTCTGGGGTGTTTTTACTACTCCATCTCACAGCGGGGATGATGCTAGGGCCAATGATTGCTGGCATTATTATGTCGCTCAAAGGCCGTGCCGTAACTGTAAAGCCTGTATTCTTTACAATGGCCCAAGCCATTCTTGCTTGTGTGGTGGTCAATAGCATTACGCTCTCTGTCCTGCATCATATTTTCTCACACTGGGCGTTAGTCCTCCTTAGTGTGCTGTCGGTTATTGTAGTCAGCTTCGCCACTGGTGCAGGGCTTGCGTGGTTTGGTGTCATGCCGGGAACAACGGCCCTTTGGGGCACCTCCCCCGGTGCGGCTTCCACCATGGTCATGCTCTGTGGGGCCTTTGGAGCAGATGCGCGCCTTACAGCTTTTATGCTCTATTTCCGCGTTATTATGGTAGCTGTGGCGACCTCGCTTGTCTCATGGGTTGTTGTCCGTACCCATCATGATATTGGGATACCCCCTCTTACACAGGGCAATCTCCTCCCCACCCTCAGCCTTATCATCCTTAGTACGCTCATCAGCCTCAAATTACGGATGCCAGCTTTAGCCCTTTTGCTGACCATCCTCATCGGGACGGCCCTACAATTGAGCGATCTTTTACATATTAGCGCGCCATTCTGGCTGCGTATCCCTGCTTATCTTATTATTGGCTGGTCTATCGGGCTGCGCTTTACGGCCCCCGTATTACGCTATGCGCTGCGTTCCATTCCCGCTGTTCTGCTTTCATCCCTTACGCTCATTATCGTCTGTGCTTTACTAGCCTTTCCCGTTGCCTATTTTGCAAAGATTGACCTGCTCAGTGCCTATCTTGCCACCAGCCCCGGCGGGCTGGATACCATCATCGTCATCAGTGCTAACATCCCCATTGCGTTACCATTTATCATTGCAATGCAGACCGCACGCATGATTGCCGTTGTCACACTTGGCCCAACCATTGCCCGCCCCCTTGGCCGTTGGCTAGAACGCCACGCACGCACCCCTTTGAGCGAAAAGCTCATCCCACAAACAAAAGATTAAGCATAAAAAGGGGGCCTACCTCACCGGCAAGCCCCCATACCGTACTCCCTATAATAGAGAGCAACAAGTGTTAGCTTTCTGCACGCAGCGCATCAAACTCATCAACCATATCAAGGCTATAATCTGACTTTGCCTTCTCTAAATGAGACTCCCAAAGCGGGACGTAATAGCCATACCCGGCAGGGTTTTGGAAGAACCAATGCCGCCACGCATGGAAGACATGGTCATGCTCACGGTAAGCAGGGTCGTCCAGCAAATGACGCGCGGCCGGAGGCTTAGCGGCGTGGAAATGCACAATCGTTGCGCGTTCATCCACACCCCAATAAGGCTTCCAGTTGAAACGAGCTGATAGCGGACTCCAATGCGCATTATAGAAGATGCGCAATAGTTCTTGGTCATATCCTGCAATATGGTCAAGATTTTCACATAAGAAATCCACCATCGCGGGGAGGTCATTACGCATGCGCTCAAGGTTCATCACCATGACCCCGGAGTTCATGTCGCTATAATAATCCTGCTTCCCAAACTGGCCACAGGCCGCGAAGATGGCGGGCTTGCAGAACTCAAGCTGCGGGTCCTTCATGAACATCACATCGCAATCAGTATAAAGAACATACTGATCTTCCGTCTCCAGCAAGGGCAGCTCCAAGCGCATAAACGCCCCAGCAGCGGTAAGGATGTAATTGGGCCATTCCGGCTTTAAGCGACGCTGTGCGTCTAATAAGCGGTCATAAAAATGCAAACGGTGAAAGATAACCGTCACACCCGCAGCCCGCATTTCCCGCGTGAAGTCACATTCATTACCATCAAAGACCATATGTGGCACCAAGTTCGTATTCTCACGTGCGGAGCGCACGGCAACACGAATACAATCTATGAACCCATGGTCCGGGTCATTAGAAAGCGTTGCCTCTGTAATTGCAAAAAACCACTTCATTATTTAACGTCCCTTAAAGCCGTATAAGCCCTATCGAAATAGTTTGATCGCGCACCACTCTATGCCGATCTATTTAAAAGATGATTACCAGTTCTTAGAAATCAACCAAAACTCTTCTGATGTCAGGGTGATAGTGCCCTGATGCCCTGTCTCCGCAGCGGCTTTAGCAAGAGCATGGATCCGCTCTATCAAGAGAGTCTTACGCTGGGTCACTTCAGATGGCTCCTCTGCCTTTAGGGTCTGCAACGCCTGCTCTGCTACTTTCGCAACACGGCCTGCATCCAACGCGGCATATGACATCCTTCTATACCCCAATCTCTAAGTTCAACACATCACTACCCATAACACTGCATAGTCTTAACGACCTTATAGAAAATCAGAGCAGCGAAGGCTAGATTTATAAGTTAACATAATTTTTACTAAACGCACCTATTTATCTCCCTTTTTATAATTTCATGATAAAAAAACCTCCTTTACCGCCTTTGCACTGGACGCCTCCATGATTTGCACTGCTGCTGCCCCTGCACGTATGGTCCGTTTCTTTTTGGCTTTGCTCCTGCCTACTTTGCTGGCGGCCTGTGCCTCCCACCCAACCACACCGGCCATGCCTGTGATGGAGGAACAAGCTGATTATCGCGCTCATGCGCGCTCACATTACACACCTCCCGGGCCCCCTGATGACCCTTGGGGGCCTTATATTGAGGAAGCCTCCAACCGTTTTGATGTCCCCACGGAATGGATTCGCGCTGTCATTCATCAAGAATCGGGTGGGCATCTTTATGATAGTTCGGGCAATTTTATTACCTCTACGCCCGGCGCAATGGGGCTAATGCAGATTATGCCTCCCTCTTATGATGATCTCCGCGCCCAATATAATCTCGGCCCCGACCCTTACGACCCGCACGATAACATTTTGGCAGGCACGGCCTATCTCCGCCAAATGTATGATATTTATGGCTCCCCGGGCTTTTTAGCGGCCTATAATTATGGCCCCGGAAGTTTGGACCATTATCTCCGCCAAAATCGTGCCCTCCCACGCGAGACACGCAATTATGTTGCGGCCATTGCGCCTAAAATCGTTGGGATTTGGCCACGTCAACGCTCGCAAAATGACCTCATTGTCGCCCGCCACGACCGTACAGCGAGGATGAGCCGCCATTATAATCCAGAGGCTGCCCTACCGGCTGATGCCGCCCCAATCGCCGAGCAAGCCGTCCAAACTGCGGAGACGCAGGATATACGCGCCGCTTGGGCTTCACGCGGCTTCACGCCATCACCGGTAGAGCCGGTCGCTCCTCCACTGCAACACACAGCCCCCCAACGGGCAAAGCCGCGGCCAGAGGCCAATACGCTCCGCATCCGCTCTATCCCGCTAGCTGACGCCCCCACCAGCCGTACACGCGCTACAGATATGATGGCGGAATCCACCCATGATTGGGCCATTCAGCTTGGGAGCTATGCAGGGAAAAACCAAGCTCATATGACGGCCACAAAATTACGCCCCCGCATCACCCCCATTGCCGGTGAGGCCGTCATCCACATTATGCAAACACACACAAATCACGGCACGCTCTACCGCGCTCGTTTGACAAATCTTACCCATAGTCAGGCTGTCGATGCGTGCAGACGCCTCCATGGCATCTCCCCTTGTGTAACAGTCCCCCCCGGGGCCCATTTTTAAGCCTTCCCCATCTCTGGAGATGATTTATGGCTAAATCAACGCATCATGTCGGGACGGCTAAACCGCTGCGTTTGGCGGATGATGTCACCAGCACAGCCCGTTATGACGGACCGGGGGAATGCTACCGTTACACCCTACGCCGTGTGTGGGATGAGACAAAACCGCTCATTATGTGGGTGATGATGAACCCCTCTGTCGCCACAGAATATGGAGATGATCGCTCTGTTGCAAAATGCCAGCGTTATAGCCGTAAATGGGGCTATGGCGGGATGTTTGTAGGCAATAGCTTTGCGTATCGCTGCACAGACCAAAAACGCCTTTTGGAAGTCCCAGACCCTATTGGGCCTGAAACAAATCATTATCTTTTAGAGATGGCCGCCCATGCAGAGCGCATCGTGCTAGCCTATGGCACGCCACAAGCCAAAGCACTCCGTGCCCGTGGGCCTGAGGTTGCTTTGCTCTTACTGCGCGCGGGGTACGAGGTCACAGCCCTCAGGCTTAGCCGCAAGGGCCACCGGCCAGAACATCCGCTCTATCTGCCAGAAACCCTCACCCCCATCCCCCTTAGGGAAGACGATTTTCTCTAAAAGTTCTTCTTCCCTTAAACGCTCTCAGCAACCCAGTTTTTTTGCTTAGTCTGACGGCCAATGCCGGGATTTAGACAATTACAAGGGTCTAATTTGCGGTAATGCTCCACCATGCTTTGCGGGGCTTGGTAGAGATGGCCTACATTATGCTCAGCAGGATAACGAGCACCGCGTTTATCGAGCAGAGGCCACATCATAGTTTTTTCCACCTCCATCGGGTCCACACCGGCTTTAACCACATAATCCTGATGCATGACATGGCAGAGGAAGTGCCCGTAATAGAGCTTCATGACTAATTTATCGTCTATCTCTGGGGGGAGTTGCTCAAACCAATCCCAGTCATTACGGCGGAGGGCAATATCCAAAGCCATCATACCGCCCGTCATGTGGGCGTGGACGACATTATAACGATTAGCCGCCCCGGCTGCGGCAAAACGATGCAAAAAGGCTAATTTGCCTTCCTCTGCAGTACAGGTAAAGAAGGCCCCTTCACCCTCCCCACCCTCAGCAAAAAAGCGGTCTAACCATGGCTGCACCTGCTGCGCCAAACGGCCTGACACCCGTAGCATGAGGTGATGCTCATAGCGTTTATGATAAGCCATTAAACGCGCGGGGACTTGCGAGGGCAAAAGACGACTTACAGACTGCATCACCCGGTCGCTCAACCCATCAGGCACCCACTGAAACCGGCGAGATAGCGAATCCACCCACGCTTTCGCACGAAATAGCGCAGGTAGATGCTTCGTCCCCAAATAGCGAATCATCGCCACAGTATCCCGCCCGTAATGATCGGTGACCTCAAAAGCATCACGGTGCATATATTCACCAGCGATGGGAAGTTCCTCAAACTCTGTCAACAAGGCACGGCGCACAGTTTCCAGCGTTTTGGTCTGGTTTGTCCCAAGGTAAAATACGGCTGTCTCCTGCGCGGCGGGGAATGTATCTAACCGCACCGCAAAGACAATCAACTTCCCCGCATTGCCAGAGGCCTCAAATAAACGGCCGGGGTCTGCATTATACCGGCCCGGCGTCTCTGCATCGACCTGCCGAATCCGCGTTACATAATCATCATCATGGGCTTTTTGCTGACCCGACCAATCAACATCCTCTGGATGATATTGGCCATGCTCTAAGGCTTCTAAAACCTCCTCGGCCGTTTGCGCATTGGGGAAGCGTATGCCTAGATGATTGACCAGATGCAGCTTACCGTGTGCATCTACCTGACCATAAAGGGCCATCTCCGTATAGGCCGGCCCCCGCTGGACGAGTGCACCGCCGGAATTATTACTCACCCCACCCAAGACAGAAGCCCCGATGCAAGATGAGCCAATCACTGAATGAGGCTCCCGCCCAAGAGGCGCAAGCCGGTCCTCCAGCTCGTAGAGGTCTGCCCCGGGGAGGCAGACAACTTGCTTACCCTCCCCAAGAAGCTGAATCCCTTTTAATCGCCTTGTACTGATGAGAATGATGGGGCGGTCATAATCATCCCCATCGGGGGTGGAACCACCTGTCAGGCCAGTATTAGAGGCCTGCATTAAAATGATACGCCCTGCTGCTACCGCAAGCGTTGCCACATGCCATAGCTCGACCAACGAACGTGGAATCACGACCGCTTCCACCTTGCCATCACCAAAGCGAAAGCCCTTACGATACCCATAAGTGGCTCCCTCCGCTGTTAGGACGTTACGTTTCCCAACAACGGTTTTTAGGTCATCAACAATCGCGGTCATGTCATCCTCTTTTTAAGACATTCTTTTAGGAGGTTCCTTCCAGTCAAGAGAGGCCCCACCTCTGTGGCGTTAGTCTTACCGCTCTTTTCTGCCTAAAACCCATAGGGTGCGCCCCATAACTGCCTGAAAATATGTCAAAAGACTGTGAGGGGCCTGTTGATGGGACGTTATTTTACCCGGCCGAATAATGTCTCTAGCCCTGCGCGGTCTAACCGTAACCATGTAGGACGACCATGAGGGCAGGTATTAGCGCGCGGGTGCTGCTCCATCCCCCGTAAGAGAGCCTCCATCTCCTCCTGCTTGAGGATGCGCCCGGCCCGAATACTGCCATGGCACGCCATCCGCGCCATGATGGCCTCAAACCGGGACTCCAAACTATCCGTCTGCCGTGCTACTAAATCGGGCATTTGGGCGAGTTCTTCAGCTACATCGCGCAGCAACCCGGCAACATCACCACCGCTTAACGGGGCAGGAAGGCTACGGACAAGGATGCTCCCACTGCCAAAGGCCTCAATCTCTAACCCCAAACCGGCAAGCTCCTCCGCGCACTGCAAAAGGGCTATGCTTTCATCATGAGGGAGGTCCACAACCTCCGGCATGAGGAGAGCCTGTGCGGTTATAGCCCCCTCTGCAAAACGCGCACGCAAACGCTCATGCGTTAAGCGTTCATGCGCGGCATGTTGGTCGGTGAGGATTAAATCCCCATTCGGCGCGATGGAGAGAATATAAGTGGCGTGAATCTGCCCAATCGGCACACCGAGAGGATAAGAAGGCGGTACAGTTTGCGACTCTGATGAATCCGGCTGCACGGCCATCGCACGCTCATCCAACCCAGCAAATGCCGTAGTGTAAGAACGCTGCCCCTCTGCTACGCCCTCACCATGCTGGCTACGCCCCCCTTGCGGAGGCGTTAGACGCCGTACGGAAGGGCCAAACCCAAAATCTCGCGCAGGAATAGTGTCCAACCGTGGCTGGGGAGCGGATACTGCGTGGCTTTGGCTTAACTGGGCTGCCTCTTGCCCTGCATGGCGACCAATGACGCTAAGGTCTGCCTGAATCCCACCGCCTTCACCTGCCCCACGCGCAAGGGCACGGCCTACCGCCCCAATCACAAAGCCACGCACCTCGGCCTCATCAGCAAAACGCAGCTCCGTTTTAGCGGGATGAACATTCACATCCACACGCTCTAACGGTACTTGAAGATGCAATAAGAAAATGGGAAAACGCCCACGCTCTATCACAGGCCTATAAGCAACGCGCACCGCTGTTCTTAAAACGGGGTCCACCACGGGACGATGATTGACGAGCATGAATTGCCCTGCCCCCGTGCGCCGGCTCTCCCCCGGCCCACATAAATAGCCGCTTAACCGCATAGCCCCGCGTTGCTCATCCAGATGCAGCAAGTTATCCTCAGGCACCGCTAAAATAGAAGCAACACGGCCCGGCATATCTTGCGGCGGTAGATTCATAATCTCTCGCCCATCAAAGGTAACGCGAAAGGCACATTCTGGCGCGCTAAGGGCAATCCGGCGCATGACACTCTCAGCATGGCCGCTTTCAACCCGCACGGTTTTAAGAAACTTCCGCCGCGCTGGTGTGGCGAAAAACAAATCCCGCACCACAACGCGCGTCCCTACGCTGCCTGCCGCGGGGAAGGGGCCTTTCATCACCCCGCCTTCCACCGATAACTCCCATGCGGACTCTGCCTCTGCCGTACGGGATACTAAAGATAAGCGGGCACTCGCCCCAATGGAGGGCAAAGCCTCCCCACGGAAGCCTAAAGTCTGAATGGCTGTTAAATTATCATCAGGTAACTTGGAGGTACAATGACGCTGCACCGCGAGGGGAAGCTCCTCCGCATCCATCCCCCGACCATTATCGACAACCTCAATAACGTCACGACCACCACCGCGCAGAGCCACATCTATCCGTGTGGCCCCGGCATCTAACGCATTTTCGACAAGCTCTTTAAGGGCCGCAGCAGGCCGCTCTACCACCTCACCCGCTGCGATGAGGTCCACAACATGATCAGACAAACGGCGAATTACAGGCCGTGCCATATACCCTTCCCCGTAAGAAGGCCTCGTAAGAGAGGAGGGCAAACCTCCTTACTTCTTACCGCTTTTCTTTAAAGTAGGCGTAGCGCCTTCTGTAAAGCTCTGCCCTAAAGCCTCTGCCTTTTGGATGCGGCGATTTTCGGCCTCACCATCAACCACACTCCCCGCACGGCCCCCGCGCCAGAAGAGCAGACTATCCACAAAGCCTGCATCAGCATCACCTAGCTCGGCATTAGTCGGTGCATGTGAGGCAGTAGCCGCATTCTTTACAAGGGCTTCTTGGCCTGCACTATCCGCCCCAGCATTAGGATGCAAGGCCGCATCAGGATCCAGCGTCTCAAGAGCTTGCATACGCGGGCTTTCATCGGGACGGTTCGCACTGGCAGAACCCGGTAGAGCCAGTTTCTCCGATGGGGGCATGGAGAGGGGCGCACGCGTTGTGACCACATATTCATCCGGCAAACTACGCTTCAGGCCAAAGCCGCGCGCAACATCGCTACCAGAACAGCCCGCCAGCGCAAGCCCGACCGAGGCCGTAATCCCCAACCGAACCCCATAACGCATAATTGAAGGAGCAAAACGCCGCATGACAGGTTCCCGCATTGCACTGACAAGAAGATAGCTCAATCCTATAGCCGTCCTACCCTTAATGAGCAAGCCGCTTGTCATTTTATCCATGATGTGACCGCCTCTCTACCAAGAAAGAATCAAGCAGCCACAGCCCAACACCACACACAATGGCCGAATCTGCAATATTAAAAACGTACCAAGACCATTGCCCAATATGGAAATGGAGAAAATCCACCACAGCCCCGTAACGTAGGCGGTCAATCACATTCCCAATCGCCCCGCCAATAATCCCACCACAGGCAACACTTACCAACCGGCGGCGCGAACGTGCCAGCACACATAACAGCCCCAGTACAGCTAAAGCCGAAATGATGATAAACACCCATCGCCCATGCCCTCCAAACATGCCGAAGGTCACAGCGTGGTTCCACACCATCGTAAAATTAAGCCACGGGAAGATCACAACACTCCGTTTTGCAGGGAGGTCTAATCCCTGTAAAATCCATGCCTTACTGATTTGATCCACCAATAAGACGAGTAAAGCGACCACCACCCCAACACGCCGCCAACGCGGCGTAGATTGAGACGTCACAGGCGAGGAAGCCTTCGCCTCACTCTGAGGCTCCGGCCCGGTTGGGGACATCATGCGCTTACCGCCTCCACACAGCGCAAGCAGAGATGCGTATGTTCCTCATTCTGCCCCACATCAGGTAGGACACGCCAACAGCGCGCGCATTTCTGCCCATCTGCACGGCGCACCTGTACGGGGTCTGCATCACTACCCTCTTGTAGATGTACTTCCGAAGCCAAGCACAGCGTCGCCCAATCCACACCCTCCGAAGCCGCTTGCTCCTCCGGCGTGAGAGAAAGAATCACTTGTGCTTCCAGCGAGGAGCCAATAAGCCCTTCCCGCCGTGCAGCCTCTAACGCTGTATTCACCCGACGACGTACCTGACGTACCAGCTCCCAATGTTCGATTAAAACCGGGTTATGCCAGCCATCTTCAGGCACGAAGAAACGCTCTGCATGTACGCTACTTTCCGTCCCAAAACGCGCCTGCCATGATTCTTCTGCCGTAAAGACCAAAGCCGGGGCAAGCCATGTCGTTAAAGCACGATGGAGAATATCCAGCACGGTGCGTGCTGCACGGCGTTTAGGCGAATCCTTCGGGTCGCAATAGAGGCAATCTTTGCGGATGTCGAAATAAAAGGCTGAAAGCTCATTGTTGCAGAAATTATGCAGCAGCGGGTAAACGCCATTCCATTGATGAGTCTGCACCGCTTCTTGAATACGCTGATACAGCTCGTAAAGGCGATGAAGGATATATTGCTCCAAAAGCGGCAGGGCCTTACGCGCTTTCTCGGTCGTTTTATAGCGTAATGCGCGCGCGGCATCCTCTGGGAACAGCTTATGCAACACCTTATCAGCTGGGGCAGAAACATCCTCCCACCCAAGCGGGATAGCTTCCTCTGCCTCAAACCCCTCAAGCGCGCCAAGCAACCAACGCAGCGTATTACGCACGCGGCGATACAGCTCGCCTTGTTGTTTGAGAATCTCCTTACTGATGCGGAGGTCCTCATTTGTATCGGAGTTCAACACCCATAGGCGCAATACATCCGCCCCTAGGGTCTCTGTAACATCCTTTGGCCCGATTGTATTGCCGAGGGATTTGGACATTTTCCGCCCTTGGCCATCCAGCACAAAGCCATTGGTCACAACCGCCTTATAGGAGGCCTCACCTTCTGCCCCAACACTCTCCAACAAAGAGGATTGGAACCAACCGCGATGCTGGTCTGAGCCCTCCAAATACAAATCAGCAGGGTAATTCACCCCTTCCTGATGCAGAACAAAGCGATGGCTGCATCCACTCTCAAACCAGACATCGACAATATCAAAGACTTGGTCATAATCGTCCGGGTTGCGGCCTTCACCAAGATAAATGGCAGGGTCCGTATCATACCATGCATCTGCCCCACGCTCTTGGAAGCTTTGCACCACGCGGGCCATGACCTCCGCATCACGCAGCACCTCACCGGTGCGCTTCTCCACAAATACGGCAATCGGCACGCCCCAAGAGCGTTGGCGAGAAATACACCAATCGGGCCGTTGCTCAATCATGCTGGTTAAGCGGCGGCGCGCACTTGCAGGAACGAAGGTAATATCCTCCAACGCGTTAAGAGCTTTCTCCCGCAGGCCGGGGCCGCCCTCATCACCCTCACACGGCTCCATCGCGATGAACCATTGCGGCGTTGCCCGGAAAATCACCGGCTTTTTAGACCGCCAAGAATGAGGGTAAGAGTGGATAATCTCTGCCTGGGCCATCAAGCCACAAGCGGGCTGGCCTGCCTTCTGCGCGGCCTCGCGTACCTCGGTCAGCAAGCTGCATACAGGCTGCGTAGCCTTAAAGACATGCACACCACCAAGCTCCGGCATCCACTCCACATAAGTGCCGTTATCGCGGACCTCCTCCGTGACCTCCACCCCATGAGCGCGACAGAGCATAAAGTCATCATGACCATGGGCCGGGGCCATATGAACCAACCCCGTACCGGCATCAGTCGTGACAAACTCTCCCAGCAAGAGCGGCACGTCATAATCAAACCCACGCCCCCGCAAAGGGTGCGCAAACACAGCCCCCTCTAGGGCTTGGCCGGGCAAGCTATGCAGCACATTATAGGCGTTAAGGCCCGCTTCCTCCGCAAAAGCTGTAAGACGATCCTCAGCGATGAGCAGCTTGGCCCCCACAGGCACGAGGCTGCCCTCCTTCACGCTGGCAACCTGAATGACGCTATAGAGAATCTCCGGCCCTGCCGCGAGGGCACGATTGACGGGGATGGTCCATGGCGTTGTCGTCCAGATAACTGCGGAGACACCCTCTAGCTTATGGCCCTCTGTCGGGTCCTTCACATTCGGGAAAGCCACAAAAAGCGTTGTGGAGGTGATATCGTGATACTCGACCTCCGCTTCGGCAAGGGCTGTCTTTTCTACAGGGCTCCACATTACAGGGCGTAACCCACGATAAAGCCGCCCATTAAGCAAAAACTTGCCAATTTCTTCTACAATCTGGGCCTCGGAGGAGAAATCCATCGTCACATAGCGATGATCCCACTCTGCCTGAATGCCTAACCGCTTAAAATCCTCCCGCTGGGCCTCGACCCATTTTGCCGCATACTCACGACATTCCGCACGGAATTGGAGGACAGGCACAGCGTCCTTATCCTTGCCTTTTTTGCGATATTCTTCCTCAACTTTCCATTCAATCGGCAGGCCGTGGCAATCCCACCCCGGCATATAGCGGACCTCCGCCCCATCCATCCGATGCGCCCGGTTGATGACATCCTTCATCACCTTATTAAGCGCATGGCCGATATGGATATGCCCATTCGCATAAGGCGGGCCATCATGAAGGGTGAAGATACGCTCCGCCCTACGTCCTGCCTCGCGAATCTGCTCATCTAGCCCAGTCTCGGCCCATTGCGCCAAAATCTCTGGCTCCCGCTTGGGGAGATTCCCCCGCATAGGAAAAGAGGTTTTGGGAAGGAACACCGTACCGCGATAACGGTCTTGTTGTTCACGAAACAGGGTATCGGTCTTCTCGACAGACTCAGACATGGAATAGGCGCGCCCGCTTAATAGCTAAGAAAATACCCCTATTTATGGAGAGATGCCGCCTCTTTGGTCAAGCCCTTGTGGCAAGAACCTCCCGCGCTTGGGCAGCATCAAGAGCGATATGGGCTTTTAAATCATCCAAGGAAGCAAAGCGTTTTTCCTCCCGCAAAAGGGCAACAAGCTCTACTTTTAGTATCTGGCCGTATAGATCCTCATCAAAATCGAAAAGATGCGCCTCTAAGCGACTTTCCTGCCCATCATTAATTGTGGGACGGCGGCCAATATTCGCCACGCCGGGCACAAGACGCTCATCAGGTAAATGAACACGCACCACATAAACACCCCGTGCAGGCTCGATATGCTCACCAAGTGCGATGTTAGCTGTTGGGAAGCCAAGCTCGCGCCCGCGCTGGTCCCCTTTCACAACCTCCCCCGTAATAGCCCAATAACGGCCTAATAATTCTGCTGCTTTTTCAGGATAGCCTTCCTGCAATAAACGGCGAATCCGACTAGAGGAAATCGGCCCAGCAACATCAGCAAGAGGCGGGACGATGCTCACACCTACCCCATGGGCAACCAGCAAGGCCTCCAATAAGGCCACATCGCCTTCCCGCCTATGGCCAAACGCAAAATCCGCTCCACAGGCCACATGGGCCACATGCAACCCGCCAATCAACACATCGCGCACGAAGGCCTCCGCCCCTATATGAGAGAAAGCCTCATCAAAACGAGCCTGCACAACACAACTTACGCCTTGCTCCTCCAACGCCTGAGCACGCATCTCCGGGCTCATCAACCGAAAAGACGGGTCTTGCGGGCGAAACAGAGTGCGCGGATGTGGCTCGAAGGTCAAAACCCCTAAGCGGCAGCCGGGGCGGGCCATTTTTACGCTCTGCACAAGATGGACATGCCCCCGATGCACACCATCAAAATTACCAAGGGCAATAGCCGCCCCCCAACAGGAGGGCGGCACAGCCTGCCAATTTGTACAGAAAATCATAACAGCTTTACCGCCGTATCAACGCCACAGCTTAGGAGCGCGGAGGGTGCTGAGGTTCATCATCAGCCATGCGGACATCAGCATGTTGTGTAGGCTGGCCTTGTGGAGGAACATTCGGCTGACCGGCCTGCGGGGCCTGCGCTGGTGGGGCAAGACGCTCCTCCGTCTGAGCGGGAGAGGCCCCTTCTTTATCATCCTCTGCCATGCCTTTTTTGAAGGATTTAATCCCTTTGGCAAAGTCCCCCATCAAGCTGCTAATTTTACCCCCACCTCCAAATAGTACCAAAACTATAACGGCAAGGATTACCCAGTGAATCGGACTCATGCTGCCCATAGGACCAAACTCCCTTATAACATTAAGGCCTTCTCCATGTGGCAGGGCCAGCACGATTGTGCAACCCCTCCCCATACATGAAACACCTCAATAATGACGCAAGCCATCCTAACGCATTGGTAAAATAAAGCCATAGGTTGGGTAACGCTCACGCCCCATCTGCCCGGAGGGGGCCCACCATACACGCACAAGCGACCAATCCCCCCGTGCGGAAACATCCTCTACTAGCGCATGACGCTCTATCCGCCCGCCAACCCAGTTGGCATGGTCAACCTCAATTTGCCGCTGCGTACGGATACGCCGCACGACAGACACATGACCATTCGGGATGCGCTTACTTGCCTTAAAAACCAACACGCTCCCCACCGCAGGCTTATGGCTACGCGGATAATGGCCACGAGCCTCCCACCACCATGCTGCCGCCCGACCACGCAATTTGATTGCACTCACCTGCCGTGCATAAGGTGCGCATTGTACCGGGCCATGATAAGAGCCCACCGAGGAACTGCTACAGGCCCCAAGGGCGAGACATAACGACACGGCAAAAAGAGCCATAACCCGCCATGTTATCCCACGCATCACCATGATACTCCCCCTCCCTCAAGGCCGATTTATAAGGACCGGAATGCGATAATCATATCCTCAGCCTCCTCGCGCTCCATCGTCAAAGCGGCTTCAGCAATATCATGTGAAAATCCATTACGCGCAAAAATGGCTAGAAGTTTAAGCCGTTCCTTCTCCGGCCTATCAGGCCGTTGAAACGGCCCGATAGCACGCTTACGGGCCAAAATAAGAGCCGCTGTTAATTCTGCCTGACGGGCCTGCTCATCCCCAACCTCACCCAAACTTTCATCCAATGCCTGTTGGATGGTCTCTCGCTCCACCCCTTTCGCTTGAAGCTGCGCTTGTACGCCCCGGCGTGACCGACCCGACCGCGCCAGATAACGCGCTTTTGAACGCGAAAAGACAGCATCATCCACCGCGCCTAGCCGTTGCATATCTTCTATAATCTGCTCAATCCACGGTTGGCAGTCTTGCTCCTTGATAGTGATATCTTCGGCGAACATACCGGCCCGTAAAGCCCGTATGCCCCAGCGTTTTACACGCCGTTGCAACATCTGCCGCAAACTTTGCCGCGTGGTGGCAAAGCGGGCCAGATGTGCCAAAGCCGCCTCGCGTAGTTTTTGATAGTCCGGTGCTGGTGGAAGGTCAGACATGCTTTCAGCCTATAGCCTGTCTTGCTCTAAACGTCCAAACTCCCTGCTTAATCACCGCCTGCCCCTAGCCCCGTTCGTGAAGGGACATTTATGTCTGCTCCTCATCCCCACATCTCCCGCTCTGAACGTATAAAGAAGGCTATTACCGCTATTCAGCACCGTTATCCCGGTCCGGGTGGGGCCGTGGCGGTCCTCCATGAAGGGAAGGTTATTGCGTGCCAGACATGGGGCTATGCGTCACTTGAACGCCGAATCCCTTTCACCCCAACAAGTTTGTTTCGTATTTGCTCCATCACCAAACAATTTACCTGCGCGACTATGCTCGCCCGTTATAACGACCCCGAAATCCTCGCCCCTTATATTCGTAAACGCCTCCCCCATCTCCTCTCTGACCCACCAAGCATTGCCCACTTAGCCCATAATCAATCGGGCTTGCGCGATTATTGGGCTGTAGCGATGCTCCATGGTGCAGCGATTGAAGGGCATTTCAGCCCTGCCGATTCTGAGAGAGTGATAGCGGGGACGCGCTCGCTCCATTTTATACCGGGGACATCCTATTCCTACGTGAATCAGAACTTCCGCCTCATTTCCGAAGCGATGGAGGAAGAAAGCGGGCTAAGCTTTGCCTCATTACTCCAAGAGCATATCTTTAAGCCTGTAGGCATGGACCATGCCATCCTCGCCGCCGAGACAACCGCCCTCCCAGACGGGACAACCGGTTATGAAGGCACAAAGGAGGGAGGCTATTGGCCTGCCCGTAATCATATTTATTGGACAGGTGATGCCGGGATGGCAGCCTCTCTTGAAGATATGATCGCATGGGAGCGGTTTATCGACCAACAGCGTGATGACCCTCAAGGCCTCTATAACCGTCTCTGCCCTATTGTACAGTTTGATAACGGCCATAAGGCCCCCTATAGCTACGGCCTCCAGCATGGTAAAATCGCAGGCTACGACATCACCTCACACGGGGGAGCCTTACGCGGTTGGCGGTCTAATCGGCTGCATTGTGCTAAGCAGCGTTTATCCGTGGTTGTGCTTTTCAATCATATGGCCCCAGCCCAACAGGCCGCGGCGGATCTGGCTCATGCCTTCTTAGGTGACGAAGCCGCTAAACCCACCCCCAGCCCTGCACGCTCCTGCCCTACATCCCCCCATATGTTAGAAGGCCTCTGGCTAGATGAGGAAACAGGGCTCTCCGCCCGCATCAGCGCAGCAGAACCGGGGAAATTGCAGCTCCGCTACCTTATGCTGCCGGAAACACTGGATATGATTGACCCCCACCTTGCAGAGAACGGGTCTGTCACGCTGCGGCATATCCACGATAAAACCATGCATACAACGCCGCCTAATAGAACGGAAGGCGCGCATATCCTCATGATTCGCCCGGGGGAAAATCGTCACGCCCTCCTCCGTCCCTACCCCACAACGCCTCAACCCTCCCTAGAGGATCTCACCGGCCTTTATGACTGTGAGGAGCTTGATAACGCCCGCATTACCATTACAAACCAAGGGGGCTTATTATATGGAGGCTTCTCTGGCTTTTTAGGCACTGGACGGATGGAACGGCTAGAACATTTAGGCCCGGATTTATGGGTTCTCCCCTGCCCGCGCGCTTTAGACCATACCGCCCCCGGTGATTGGACACTCCATTTTGAACGCCGCCACGGCCATATCCATCAACTCCGCATTAGCTGTTGGCTGGCCCGGAACCTGATTTATCAACGTCTTCCGAAACATGAAGCGGATAATATAGCCAGAACACCGGCTTAAAGAGCCCTTTTCCCGCATAGAGGAATTGACGCCAGCTCTTTCTCCACGCAGTATAGCATCCTATCCCCCCTGCTCTGCTCCTTCAGACAGGGGCGTTTTCCGTTGGATTAACGGGGACTGGATAGCCATTGTTTTGTCAAAACCGGGAACGCGTCCATCATGATCGCCTCCATCATGCCGAACTATAAACGCTTCGACCTTGCTTTTGAGCATGGCGAGGGCCTCTGGCTTACAGGCACAAATGGACGACGTTATCTTGATTTCGGGGCGGGGATTGCCGTCTCCTCCCTCGGCCATAGCCATCCTGCCCTTGTGGAAGCGATTACCGCACAAGCAAAGAAGCTCATCCATGTCTCCAACCTCTATCAGGTGCCGCAAGCAAAAGCCTTAGCGGACCTGCTCGTAGCCCATAGCTTTGCGGATTCCGTTCTCTTTTGTAACTCTGGGGCAGAAGCGAATGAGGGGCTAATTAAGCTTATCCGCCGGGCACAGTATAAAAACGGCCATCCTGAACGCACGCGGATTATCTGCTTTCATCATGCCTTCCATGGTCGGACATTAGCGACCATCTCCGCCACGGGAAATCCCGCTTATTTGGAAGGTTTCGGCTCCCCCGTAGAAGGGTTTGACCATGTCCCCTTTAACGATATTGAGGCCGTTCGCGCAGCAATCACAGACAAGACCGCTGGCATCCTCATAGAGCCTGTCCAAGGGGAAAGTGGCATCCGTGCTGCAGAGCCTGCGTTCTTACGCGCTTTACGCGCTCTTTGTGATGAAAAAGGGCTGTATTTAGGGATTGATGAGGTCCAAAGTGGGATGGGCCGCACCGGTACATTCTTTGCTTTTGAACATGCTGGCATTACGCCAGATGTCGTCTCCTCTGCCAAAGGGATTGGCGGGGGCTTCCCCCTTGGGGCTGTTTTAGCCCGTGCAGATTTAGCCCAGCATCTCACCCCCGGCACGCATGGCACAACCTATGGGGGGAACCCTCTGGCCTGTGCAGCGGGCTTTGCTGTCGTCAGCGAAATCCTCCGCCCCGGCTTCCTAGAGCATGTCCGCACAACAGGCGCGGCCTTTGGAAAAATGCTCGAGGCTTGTGTTACAGACCATCCCTCCATTTTTGAGGAAGTACGCGGCATTGGGCTGATGCGGGGTTTGCGGTGCCGCATCCCTGTAGGGGAGGTGCTTGAGGCTGTTATGGCAGAAGGGCTCCTCGCCATTGGGGCGGGCGATAATGTATTGCGCCTCGTCCCCCCCCTCATCGCCACAGAAGCAGATTGCGCGGAGGCTTGCACCCGCATCGGGCGTGCAGCTCACGCCCTAAGCAACCAATAAGGAGAGCAGTAGCGTGAGCAACGATTATACCTCATCCCCTCGGCACTTCCTGGATATTAAAGACCATTCCACCGAGACCTTACGCCATATTCTGGGCCTTGCGGCCCATATCAAGGCTCTACAGCAAGAACGCAAACGCCCTCTCTGCCCTGGTCTGCCATTAGCCGGACGTGCTTTGGGGCTGATGATGTCCCGCCCCTCCACCCGCACGCGTGTCTCTTTTGAGGTGGGGATGAAGCAGCTTGGCGGGACGGTTAATGTCCTCTCCCCTGCGGATATGCAGCTTGGCCGAGGCGAGAGCATTGCCGATACGGCGCGTGTCCTCTCCCGTTTTTTGGATGTTATCACCCTCCGCACGGGGACAGATGCGAACCTTCGGGAGCTTGCCCGCTGGAGTGATGTGCCCGTCATTAACGGGCTAACGCCAGTCTCCCATCCTGTGCAGATTTTGGCCGATATTCTCACTTTTGAGGAACATCGCGGCTCCATTACCGGCAAAAAACTAGCTTGGATTGGCGATGGCAATAACGTCGCCACCTCTATGATTGAGGCCGCCGCACGGCTAGGCTTCTCCCTGCATCTCGCCACGCCAGAAGGGGAGTTTATGCCCTCTGAGACGGCTGTAAACTGGGCGCGCGCACAGGGCGGTGATATTCAACTCACCCACGACCCGCGCGAGGCTGCCGCGGGGGCTGATGCCATCGTCACCGATACATGGGTCAGCATGGGGGATAAAGATGCTGAAAAACGCCATCAAATCTTCCGCCCTTATCATGTTGATGAAGCCCTCATGGCTCTCGCAGCACCGGAGGCCCTGTTTATGCACTGCTTGCCTGCCCATATAGGGGAGGAAGTCAGCAAGGTCGTGTTTGAAGGCCCGGCCTCTGTTGTGTTTGATGAGGCAGAAAACCGCCTACATGCCCAAAAGGGATTGCTGCTCTGGTGCTTGGGGGAAGATGACCTCTCCGCTTATCAGGGCTGAGAGGGCACACCCCTCTCCCCTCTATCGGGGCCAAAAGGGAGGATAGGACCATGACAAACCCGGTGACAGAAACCACCCCTACAGCCACGACCCGCCCGCAGGATGTGCCAGACCTGACGGTTGCCCATGCGATTACGCCCTTCCATCTCGGCCATGTGCCTGTTCGGGGGCGATTAATTACGCTTGGGCCATTGGCTGATGCCATCCTCTCCCGCCATGATGAACTTCCGGAGCCTGTGCGCGCCCTTGGAGGCCAAGCCCTTGCCTTGGTAGCGGCTATGGCAACGGCTTTAAAGTTTAAAGGCTCCTTCTCCCTACAAGTTAAAGGCGATGGACCGGTCTCGCTCTTTCTGGCCGATTGCACCGATACAGGGGCGTTGCGCTTTACCGCCCGCATGGCAGAGGACTACACCACCCCCCTGCCTGAAACCGCTCCGGGCTTGCTTGGCAAGGGGTATCTGGCCTTTACAGTGGACCAAGGGCCAGAGACGGAGCGTTATCAAGGGATTGTTGGGCTAGAGGGTAAAGACCTCGCCGCCATGGCGACGCACTACTTTCAAACCAGTGAGCAACATGATTGTGCCATCCAACTTTTCTCCCGCTTAACAGAGAGCGGGTGGCAAGCGGGGGCGTTGGTACTAGAGCGTCTGCCCGATAGTGACCCCGTTGCCGGTAATGATGACCAGCAACATTCCGAGGCGACCATCCAAGACCTCTGGGAGACGGCTTGCACCTTTGCTCATACCCTAAAAGCGGATGAATTATTCGACCCTGCTCTTTCAGCCTCTACCCTTATCACAAGGCTCTTTGGCACATTGGGGGTAGAGCTTGCCCCGGCGAGGCCGCTCTCCTTTGGGTGCCGCTGTAGCCGTGCCCGCCTGCAAAGGGTGTTAGAGCGTTTCAGCACGGATGACCTTGACCATATGGCCCAAGATGGAGTGATTTCTATGGAATGTCATTTCTGCAACACGGCCTTCACCTTCCCTCGTGATAGCCTTACGCATCATACAAACACACTCTCTGCCGAGACGCCATGACGGCAGCACGCCCCGCAGAGCTCCACAGCCGGGGACAATCCCTCACGCGGCTTTATCCCGGCTGGGAGAGGGGGGAACGCCTCTCCGGCCCTGCGGGTGTGGATGCTCTAATTCTACATCACCCTAAAACAAGGCAAGAGGCGTGCTGGTGGCTCTCCCCTGATAATGAGCTCTTAGCCTGCCATGCCCTTGCCCTGCGCGGCACATGGCGGGATACGCTCATCAAAACATTGGACCCCACTTTACAAACCATCAGCGCAAGTTTGCTGGATGGCACAGCCCCTCTGCCCACAGAGGAAGCCTTACAAAACGAGACACTTGCCCTGCTCCGCACATTGCCTGCAACAGGACGGCTACAGCTCGTCACGCTCTGGTTCCAAACCATGCGCGCGGCTCTGCATGTTATTCCCCCTGCAACGCTTTTAGAGCATGATGAGGAAAGCCCTTTCTCTAAAGACCTCCTCCAAAAGCTCCTCCGCACACGCCCAGCGGGGCCGCATAGTTTAGCATGCTCCCCTTTTCATGGGGGGATTATCCGCACAAATCTCACTATGATATTGGAGCAAGCTGTTGCATGCCGATTTACAGATGACAAAGAGGGCTTAACTTTCTACCTCTTTTGGCCCAATCAAGATGCCGATGAAAGCCCTGTTAAAGACGCCCCCCCTATTCTTTACCTCCCTCATGCCTCTCTTTTGGTGGGAGATAGCACGCTTACACCCCTTGTCCCGGCTTTTTTACTCTCATGGTTTATCGGAACACCACAATGCGTTGAGGACCTCAAACAGGCCCGGCCCTTCACGTTAGAGGATTATGGTGTCGGCCATGCTTCTGCCTTATGGGATAATAGCGTCTCTAGCCCAAAGAAGGCTGGACAAATCGCCTCTAGCTTTCCATTCTCATCCCTATTATGGGAACAATCTGCTCTCTTGCGGCCTCTATCGCCCTTAGAGGATACAGTGCCGGGTGACGTAACGCCCACACCCGCTAGAAAACAGACAAAGAAACCCTATCAGCCTCGTAAGAAGAAACGTAAAAAAGGACGCAAACGCCGGTCATGACCATAAAACGCTTTACCCCTCTCATGCGCTTCTGGCCGTGCATGGCCCTCCTTTGCGGGCTGGCCTTTTTATCAGGCTGTGCCTCTGATGATGGCCATGAGACCTTCCCAAAAACAGATTATAGCTACCTACCGCCGCTGAATCTGAATGTCGGCCAAATCGCCATCAATAATCAAGTCCAGCCGGGTTATGATGATTTAACAGAACGTAGCCCTGATGACCCCGCTCAGGACCTGCAGCTCATGGCGCATCAAAGATTACACACAACGGGAACCTCCGGCACGGCGCAATTTATCGTCACCCAAGCTGAGATGACGAAATCCCATCACAGCTTTAGCGGGACTTATGGCGTAAAGCTTACGGTGGATGACCCAACCCATCAACGCCACGGCTTCATCACCGCACGCGTCCATCGCACTATTGAGGCCTCCCACTCTTATAGTCTGGAGCGCAACCTCCATACACTCAACGCAGCCCTTATGGATGATATGAATGTCGAGCTGGAATACCAAATCCGCAATCATCTTGCCTCTTGGTTGACTGACGCCACCGGCACGCCACTAAGTGCTACTACCGTCCAAAGCCAAGACCTCTCTAGTACAGAACTCCCCGCGTTGGAGGGCAGCACACAACAACATGCCCCCCTCAACAACACGGTTCCCTCTGCTCCTCACCCCACCTCTACAACATATGAGAGCACAACACCGACAAAGCTCCATTCCCCACCGCCGGGTGTTCTCTCCCTACCACAACATTAAACCTACCTCCTCGCTATAAGGTGAGTACATGACAGCAGATTCACTTGTCTTCTGCGAAGATTTTGCTCACCTTACCGCAGCTTTAACCATCTTTTCATCTCCTCAGGTCCGCCCCACGCGATGACATCATCCCCCTCTCACTCCACTGCCCCATCCCGTACTACATTATCGAGGCGGGGATTTATGAGGGGGACTAGTGCGCTTTCTGGCTCATCATTACTAAGCCATACAGCCCAAGCCCATGCTGATTTAGAGCCCCAACAAACCAAAGAGGCGGAGAATGACCCCGCCCATTATGTGCCGCATTTCTTCACAGCGGAGGAATATCGCTTTCTCTGTTATGCGTGTGAGCGGCTTTTCCCAGAAGATGAAAACGGACCCGGAGCAGTCGCCCTAGCTGTGCCGCGTTTTATTGATAAACAAATGCAAACCCCTTACGGACAAGGGGACCTCTGGTACCTCAACCCTCCATTTGTCAATGGTCCCCCAGAACTTGGCTACCAACTTCCCTACAGCCCGCAAGAGCTGTATCGCCGTACGATCGAACCTATTAATACCCATTGTTTGATGACCTATAACGCCCTCTTTGCAGACCTCTCCACCGCACAGCAGGATGAGGTTCTTCATAAGCTTGAGGACGGCGTCTTGCAGTTTAATGATATTCCCGGGGCTGTCTTTTTTGAGCAATTACGCACCAATACGTTAGAAGGTGCCTTTGCCGACCCCCTCTATGGCGGTAATGACGCTATGGGAGGATGGAAGATGATGGGCTTCCCCGGTGCGCGGGCCGATTTTATGGATTGGGTCAACCAGCAAGGGGCCCCTTATCCGCTTGGCCCTGTTGGTATGCCCCCTAATGTTGCCCCCTATGGCCCTGATGCGCTTCATGATGAGGAAGATTAACCACGCATGACAGACCACGTTACACCGCCTAAAAAGCCAGATGTTCTCATCATCGGGGCTGGCTGGGCTGGCAGCATCATGGCAAAAGAGCTAACCGAGGCTGGCCTGCATGTTACCATGCTGGAGCGCGGACATGACCATAGCACGGCCGTAGAGGGCGCGTATCCTGAATCGATTGATGAATTACGCGGGGCGATACGCAAGCGTCTCTTCCAAAAACTCGCACGTACCTCTCTGACCATTCGCAACCGTCCCGACCAAACAGCCCTTCCCTACCGCCAACTTGCCGCCTTTCTTCCCGGAGAGGGCGTAGGCGGGGCCGGGCTACATTGGTCAGGCTGTCACTTCCGCACCACAGAGGATGAACTGCGCCTCCGTAGCGTAACACAAGAGCGATATGGGCGTCGCTTCATCCCTCACGATATGCATTTACAAGATTACGGGGTGAGCTATCAGGAGCTAGAACCCTTCTTCGATAAAGCCGAGAAAGTCTTCGGCACAGCGGGCGATGCCGCCTCAGTACAGGGAATCCCTACAGGGCGAGGGAATATATTCGCCCCTGATCGTTCCGCTCATTTCCCACTGCCGCCGCTGGCTGATACTTTCTCCGCCAGCCTGTTCCGCAGAGCTGCAACCGAGGCCGGGTATCACCCTTACAGCATGCCTGCCGCTAATGCCTCCCAGCCTTACACCAACCCATATGGCTGCCAGATGGGACCGTGCAATTTTTGCGGTTATTGCAGCGGTTATGATTGTTATCTCTATTCCAAAGCGTCCCCGAATGTGAACATCCTCCCCGCCCTGCGGCAGGATAAACGCTTCACCCTCATCACACAGGCGCAAGTGTTGGAAATCCTCTTAGATGATGACCGCAAGACCGCCACAGGCGTACGGTATATTGACCTCACAACACAATCCGAACAGACAATGCAGGCTGACCTCGTCATACTGAGTGCCTTCCAGCTCCATAATGTTCATCTCATGCTCACCTCAGGCATTGGCCAACCTTATGACCCAGTAACGCAAACGGGGGTGATTGGCCGTAACTTCACCTATCAAACCATTACCTCCTCCCGCGTTTGGCTACCTAAAACGCACTTTACCAACCAATTTGTTGGTGCTGGCGGCGGGGGTGTTGCCATTGATGACATCAACCATCCCGGCCTAGACCGTGGGAAAGCAGGCTTTATTGGTGGCTCACCCATTTGGGTAAACCAAGCAGGGACAAAACCCATCAATGCCGCCCTTAGCAGTGGTGGCAAGGGCGCACCCCGCTGGGGACACGCCTATAAAACAGCCATGATTGACCAATATCGCCACTCTCTCAGTATTGATGCCCATGGCAGCAATATGGCTTATCGCGATGTGTATTTGGACCTCGACCCCACATGGCGCAACGCCTATGGCCAACCCATGTTACGCATGACCTTCACATGGAAGGAGAACGACATCCGCATGAATCAATATGCCGTCCAGCATATTGGTCAGATCGCCAAAGCCATGGGGGCCACTAAGATTGCCCTCAATAGCCTCCAACATGGCCAGAACTTTGATAGCCGCCTCTATCAAACCACGCACCTTAATGGCGGGGTTATCATGGGGGAAAACCCCAAAACCAGTGCGGTGAACCGTTATCTACAAAGTTGGGATGTCTCTAATCTCTTTGTCATTGGCTCTAGCGCATTTCCCCAAGGGTTAGGCTATAACCCTACCGGGCTGGTGGCCGCGCTGGCTTATTGGTCGGCTTACCATATCCGTCATACTTACCTCCGTAACCCCGGCCCTATGGTAACCGCATGACCCACATCTCCCGCGCTTCCTTTTATGCGGCCCTTTATGCAGCATTAGGGCTGCTTGCCATTTTTTCCTCCCCCCTCACCATAGCTCGAGCAGACACCCCCATACCGTCTGCTTTGCTAGAGGAAGGCCATTATCAAGCTATCCTCGGCGATTGCGCTGCCTGCCATACAGCACCGGGCCGCCCTGATTATAGCGGGGGCTTACCCTTTGAGCTGCCCATCGGCACGATTTATTCAACCAATATTTCGCCAGATCCTGTTCATGGCATTGGCCGCTATAGCGAGGCAGAGTTTGCCCGCGCTGTCCGGCTTGGGGTGCGTAAAGATGGCTCCACACTTTATCCCGCTATGCCGTACCCCTCCTATGCGCGGCTAAGTGATGCGGATATCCACGCGCTTTATGTTTATTTTCAACATGGTGTGGCCCCTCAAGCGGTAGCTCCGCCAGAGAATAAAATTAAGTGGCCGCTCTCTATGCGTTGGCCACTACGCGTTTGGCGGTGGCTCTTTGCCCCTAGCATTCGCTATGCCCAGCAACGCACCAATGGCCAATTCACTGACCCAACCTTGGCACGAGGGGCCTATCTTGTCGAAGGGCCGGGCCATTGCGGGGCCTGCCATACACCACGCGGCATCGCACTGAATGAAAAGGCCCAAACAGCCCAAGATGGCCCGCTCTTTCTCTCCGGCGGTGGGGTTGTAGAACAATGGGTTGTCCCCTCCCTGCGGCAAGAAAATCGCACCGGCCTAGGCCGTTGGAGTGAGCAAGATATTGTGGACTTCCTCCGTACTGGTCGCGCTCGCCCCGGTGCCAGCTTCGGAGGCATGACGCCTGTTATCATCCACAGCACCTACGCATTTACAGATAACGACCTCCACGCGATTGCGCGCTATTTACGCACACTAAGCCCCGCCCGCCCAGAAGCCCCTTGGGTTTATGACCCAAGCACGGCAGACGCCCTACGCCGGGGTGATATCACCCAACCTGGCGCACAAACTTATCTGGACCGCTGCGCAGCTTGCCATCGCAGCGATGGGGCTGGTTATGGCACGGTCTTTCCCCCTCTAGCAGGAAACCCTGTCGTGATGACGGATAATCCCACCTCGCTCATCCATATCATCCTCGCGGGCGAGACAATGCACCCCCTCCCTACCGCGCCCTCTGCCTTTACGATGCCCGCTTTTGGCGATGCGCTCTCTGACAAAGAGGTCGCAGAGCTTGTAAGCTTCATCCGCCATAGTTGGGGCAATCACAGCAGCAGCGTTAGTGAAGGCGAAGTACGGCGACTCCGCCAGCATCTGGCTCATCCCACTACAGCACCGACCCTACCGAAGAACTAAAGCAACCAGCCTTCCTTTTAGGTGACATTCTTGTAACATAAACTCATGAAACTACGCTTTATCTGTAGAGGATATGTGAAATGGAAGGAGCTATCTTCTCTCATTTTATTCCCTATACCCCCGGCTTACAAAGCCGTCATAAACTTGACTAAAACAGTATTTAATACGCCGCTCCGTCATTTTTGTTTAAATTAAGACTAACACTCTTTTGCCTCTGCAATAACAGGAAACCACCTGCATCATGAATGCCATTGTCATCACCGCGCTCAAGCGGCCTCTGACCTTTGTGGTCTTGTCGATCTTGATTGTGATGTTTGGGGTAATGTCTGTTTTTAAAACACCAACAGACGTCTTCCCTAATATCAAAATCCCGGTCGTCTCAGCGGTATGGACCTATGGTGGGATGCTGCCAGAAGAGTTTGCTGGCCGCATCATCTATAATTACGAACTCATGGTGACCTCTACCGTAGAGGGCATCGAGCATATGGAGTCCAACTCCTATTACGGGCGCGGGATTGTCACCATCTTCTTCCAACCCGGGACGGAGATTGGCGAAGCAGAGGCAGAAGTAACCGCAATCTCTCAAACAGTCATCAAGCAGCTGCCGGTGAATATCCCAGCCCCGATGATTATGCGGCTGGATGCCTCCTCTGTCCCCGTGATTTCACTGCAAATTACCTCCGACAAGCAAACACCATCCGACCTTTATAAATTAGCGATGATTCGCGTCCGGCCCCTTCTCGTCACGGTAGAGGGCGCGGTGGTACCGCACCCTTATGGCGGGATGGATAGTTTTGTGATGGTCACGCTGAATCAAGACCAGCTCCGCGCTCATCACCTCTCAGCGATGGATGTGCAAAATGCCATGCATAATCAAAACATCGTCCTCCCCGCTGGTGACCAAAAGATTGATGCTGTGGATTGGATGGTCCAAACCAACGCCACCCCTAAGAGCATGAAGGCTATCGGCAATATCCCCGTCAAACGCGTAGGCAATGCCGTCATTTACGTGCGTGATGTAGCCGATGTGTATCGCGGCGGGCATCCACAAACCAACCTTGTGCTGGTCAAAGGCCGACAAGGCGTTGAGGTTGTCGTCATGAAAAGTGGTGAGGCTTCCACGCTAGATGTCGTGGATGGTGTGAAAAAAGCCCTCCCCCGCCTACGGGCCGTCTTACCAGATGATGTCAATGTCAGCATCCTCACAGACGCCTCCATCTTCGTGAAAGACGCGATTAAAGATGTGGTGCGGGAGATGGTCACAGCGGCCTTCCTGACCGGGATTGTGGTGCTGCTCTTCCTTGGCTCGTGGCGGTCCACCGTCATTATTGCCACCTCTATCCCGCTGGCCATTCTCTGCTCTGTCATCGGGCTAAGCTGGGCTGGTGAATCCATCAATGTCATGACCCTTGGCGGGCTGGCTCTCGCTGTTGGTATCCTCGTTGATGATGCCACGGTGATGATTGAAAATATCGATACCCATCTTGAGATGGGTAAAGAGCTTGAGCCTGCTATTATTGATGCAGCGAATCAAATTGTCACAGCGACCTTTGTTTCCACCACCTGCATCTGCATTGTGTGGCTCCCTCTCTTTGAGCTTGGAGGGGTAGCGGGGTATCTCTTCCGCCCCATGGCAGAAGCGATCATCTTTGCGATGATTGCCTCTTTTATCCTCTCCCGGACACTCGTCCCCACCATGGCGAAATATCTGCTCGCTAATCATAACCATGGCCATGATATTCCAGATAGAGAGCAGCATATTGCCGATAGCAACGCCGCTGCTATAGCCGCAGGCCACCCTGCCCAACGTGGAGATGGGACAGATAGCCATAACCGTTCCGCTCCCCTACCAGCACGCAGCGGCTTTATGGGAGCTTGTATCCGCTTCCAACAAAGCTTTGAGGAAAAGTTCAATCTCTTTCGCGATAGCTATTACGCTCTCCTCGTCCGCTGTGTGGAGCAACGTAAGCTCTTTGTCGGGGTGTTCTTAGGGCTTTCTGTCCTCTCTTTGGGGCTCTACCTCACTGCGGGACGGGACTTCTTCCCGGAGACAAAATCCAACGCTCTACAAATGCATATGCGTGCCCCACTAGGCACACGTATTGAGGTTGCAGGGCGTATCGCTGCCCTCGTCTCTGACCGTATCGAGCGTGACCTCCCCGGCCAAGTGGAAGAAATTGTCAGTAATTGCGGCCTGCCAGAAGGGGCACATAATCAGGCCTTTATCCCAACACCTACCATCGGCACGCAAGATTGCGACCTGACCATCGCCCTCAAAAATGAGGCCTCCCCGGTATGGGATTATCGTGCCCTACTGCGTAAAGACCTCTCCGCGCAATTCCCCGGTACGGTCTTTACCTTCCAACCAGCGGACCTGACAGCCAAAATCCTCAATTTTGGCTCCCCCGCGCCGATTGATATTCAAATTAACGGGCCAGATATTGCCGATAATTACGACTATGCGCGTAAAATCATCGCCCGCTTACGTCATATTCCCGGCACGGCGGATGTGGTCATCCAGCAAACGATGAAAACACCCACCTTGATGATTCGTGGTAACCGGACCTTCAGTATGGCCACCGGCCTCACCGAGGCCGACCTCGCCAATAACCAGCTTATGACACTCTCCGGCTCCAGCACGGTGGACCCGCAATTCTGGCTCGACCCCAGTAATGATGTCACCTTCCCGCTCAATACCTACGTCTCTCAAGACCAGCTCACCCATTTGAGCGACCTGCTGACCATCCCCGTCGATAAAGGCGATGGCAACCCAACCGGGACGGGGGACCAGTTGCTCGGCAGCATCAGCACTGTTGTGCCAACAGGCACACCGGGCGAGGTCTCACATTTTAACTCCATGCCCGAAGTTGATATTTACGTCTCGACCGAAGGGCGCGACCTTGGGGCTGTGCTGGTAGATGTTAAGCAGGTCATCGCCGATACCAAGCCCCTCCTGCCCAAAACAGCTGCAACAGACATCCACGGGGCAGCGGTGACGATGTATAGTGCTTATAGCCAACTCGTCCTCGGGCTGATGGTCTCCATCGTGCTGATTTATCTGCTCATTGTCGTGAACTTCCAATCTTGGACGGACCCTTTCATCATCATCACCGCCCTACCCGGCGCGTTAGCGGGGATTGCATGGGCCTTATTCCTCACCGGGACACGCCTCTCCGTCCCGGCTCTGACGGGGGCCATTATGTGCATGGGGACAGCAACGGCGAACTCCATCCTCGTTGTATCCTTCGCAAGAGAGCGGATTGAGCTCCACGGCGATGCCCTACGCGCTGCAACAGAGGCCGGGCGAGAGCGTATCCGCCCCGTGCTGATGACAGCCCTTGCTATGATTGTGGGGATGATCCCCATGGCGACCTCCAACTCCACCAATGCTCCCTTAGGCCGGGCTGTTATTGGTGGGTTGATTGTCGCCACACTCTCCACGCTCCTGTTTGTCCCCTGTGTTTACGCCATCATCCATAACCGTACTGCCTCTCATAAGGAGACCATCTAATGGCCAGCATGTCTCGCAACCGTAAATTACTGCTCGGCCTGATTGCCTTAGTGCTGGGCCTTTACATTGCCTCATTATTGATAGGCCGCATCGCCCATATGGCCCATCTCCATAACGTAGCGGAGGAAAGTGCCGTCCCCAATGTCGCGGTCATTCTGCCTCATAAGGCTGATAGCAAGGTAAGCCTCACCCTCCCCGGCACGATTGACGCATGGTACCAAGCCCCCATTTATGCTCAGGTCTCTGGCTATGTGAAAATGTGGTACAAGGATTACGGGGCTGTCGTTCATCAAGGCGATGTCTTAGCCGAGATTAACGCCCCCGCTTTGGATGCCCAATATGCCCAAGCGCGTGCTGACCTCGACGCCCAACAGGCCCGCTATAATCTGGCCTCTGTCACGGCTAACCGTTGGCGGGCCATGGGCAAGTCCCAGGCTGTATCGGGCCAGTCTGTCTCTGTTGCCACAGCGGATGAAAAAGCCGCCCTCGCTACATTAGAGGCCGCCCAACGTAACCTGGACCATTTCGCCGCATTGGAGAAGTTTAAGCAAATTGTCGCGCCTTTTGATGGCGTGGTAACGGAGCGTTCCATCAATGTGGGGGATTACGTCAATAGCGGTGGGGGCCAGCTTAATGCCACCGGTGGCGCGTCTGAGCTGTTCACCGTGGCAGATACACACCGGCTGCGCTTGTTCGTCTCCGTACCGGAAATCTTCTCCTACATGCTGACAGACGGCCTCACAGCGCACATCCATGTCCCGCAATATCCGGGCCGGACTTTTGAAGCCAAGTTCCTCACCGCCTCGCTCGGTTATGACCCTAACACACGGACAGCCGTCTCCGAGTTCACCTTGGAGAATAGCGACCATGCCCTCTGGCCAGGGACCTTCGCCTCAGTCGAGCTGAAAGCCAATAATAACGCGGCTCATTTGCTGAAAATCCCCACCGGTTCGCTCGTCTTTCAAGAAAAAGGCATGCAAGTTGCCACGGTGGATGCAAAGAGCCATGTGCATTTTAAAAATATCCGCGTTGGTAAAATGGCTGATAGCTCTACAGAGGTCCAAGCGGGGCTTAATGCTGATGACCGCATCATCAATAACCCACCGGCTGACCTGCTAGAGGGCGACCCCGTCCATATCGTCACCCCTGCGCGTGGTTATAACCAAAGCGGCTGGGAAGAATCCGGGGATGATGACTAATGCCTAGCATGACAACCACACCCTCCACCCTCGCCAGCCCTGTACAAAAAACACGCCATTGGCTGGGACGGTTTGCCCGCCATACAGCCCTTGGGAGTGGCCTGCTGGCCCTCACCGCCCTGGGCGCGTGTGACCTCGCCCCACGCTATGAGCCTCCGCATTTTGTCGTACCTGATAGCTGGCAGGGCCAAGCCCCTTTTGCTGTCGCCCAGCCAGCTGATGCCACCTTACCTACAAACTGGTGGACCCTCTTGCATGACCCGCTCCTTGATAAGCTAGAGGACCGCGCCATCGCCGAGAATGGCGACCTCCAAGCTGCGGCGGAACGCTTCCTCCAAGCACGCTCTTTAGTCGCTAAAGCACGCGCGGGCCTTCTGCCTCATCTCAGCCTTGATGTAGGCGGGTCTGATAATAAACAATCAGCCGATAGGCTCTTTCGTAACGGGGCTACGCTAACCCAAACGCAAGAGGAATATGCAGGCCTGGCCTCATGGGAGCCAGATATTTGGTCCTCCATCCGTAACCGGGTGAGAATAAACCGGCAAGCTGCTCAACAATCGGCGGCACAATTTGCGATGGCACGCCTCAGCTTGGAGGCCGAGCTTGCAAGTGATTACATCCAGCTGCGCGGCTATGACGCACAGATTGCTATCTATCAACAATCCATCGCCTATTATCAGCGTGCGCTTAATGTCACACGCACACAACTGAAATATAAAGCCGCCCCCCGGTTAGACCTCGCCCGTGCAGAGGCACAGCTCTACACCACACAAGCCGCGTTATATGACATCCAAGCCGCCCGTGAGGTGACAGAACATGCGATTGCTGTCCTGACCAATAGTGCGCCTTCTAGCTTCCATATCGACCCGGTAACGGCGTTGGACTTCCACCAACCTTCAATCCCCACCGGGGTGCCATCAGCCTTGCTGCAACGCCGGCCTGATATTGCCAGTGCAGAGCGGGAAATGGCCCAAGCAAACCGTGCTATTGGCATTGCGCGCGCCGCCTTTTACCCGCATTTCTCCCTTAATGCGGATGCAGGCTTTGAGGCCAATGGCTTCAAGCTTGCCAATCTTGCCAACTCCCTCTGGACATATGGCGCACGGATGAACATCCCCCTCTTTGATGGTGGGATTCACCGTGCTGAGCTGCAGCGCTCTTGGTCAGCCTATCGGGAAACACGGGACCAATACCGCACGACCGTCCTCTCGGCCTTCCGCGAGGTGGAAGATGGCCTCTCCCGCACCAATCGCCTTGCGTTGGAGAACCAAGCCCTCCAAAAAGCTGTTAATGCGAATATGGAGACCCAGAATATGACCATGACGCTCTACCAAGGTGGGGTCGGCACATATCTGGATGCTATCTTCAGCCAAGAAAACACCCTCCGCAGCCGCATTGCGCAAGTGGAAGTTGCTACACGGCTTTACCAAGCAGATGTTGCTTTAATCCGCAGCCTTGGCGGGGGCTGGGATGTAAAAGACCTCCCCAGTATGGGTGAGACCCTCTCGGTCGGGGCCTTCCAATATGAAGGGCTGCACCACCCCAAACAGGTGGGTGATGTCCATGCCTCCGAACATCCCGAAGCGCATGAGGACCTCACTCATGATGCCCCCGATGCTGTAGGCCGTGGCACCAATGCTCATCTCAAACCGTTGCCCATTGGGGCCATGCCGTAACGCAACACCCGCCCCATCGTGATGGTCTCACGTCATGATGGGGCATAGTCTTTTCTTCCTATTACCCCATACATCTGATAAGCCTGAGAGCACATTCCTCATCTTTTGCGAAGGAGATGCTCTCTTATGGCGCGCTCCCCCCATTCAGCGAGTCCAGCCCGCTGGGCTGCTGTCATTCTGCCACCTTTATGCTTGGGTGGCTTTCTAGCGTGGTCGGCTGGCTTATTAACCCCGGCCTCCATCTCGCCCTCCCATTTTATGCAACGCTTCCATAATGCTGGGGCCCCTAATACAGGATTCCGCCGCGCCCATGCCAAAGGGATGTGTGTAACAGGCTGGTTTGACCCCTCACCAGAAGGCCGCGCCCTCTCCCATGCAGGGGTCTTTAAAGGGGAGCATCTTCCCGTTATCGGGCGTTTCTCACTCGCACCCCCGCTGCCTTATTTGCCCGATAACCCTAACATAGCCCGCAGCTTAGCCTTGCAGATTCGCACGCCTTCGGGGGATGATTGGCGCATGGCCCTTGTTGATGTACCGTTACAATCCATGCGGGACATTGCTGATGCTTACGCCTTCTTCAAAGCCGCACGGTTAGACCCTGTAACCCATAAGCCAGACCCGGAGGCAGTTAAGGCCTATGCCGCCCAACGCCCTTGGCTAAACACCGCCTTTGAGCAAGCAAAAGCCCATCAACAAACATCCGACCTGACAAACGATACTTATAACAGCCTGGACAGCTTCATCCTGACAAATGATGCGGGGAAGAAAACAGCCGTCCGCTGGGCTGTACAGGCAAAAGAGCCTTTCCGCCCGGCTGAGGGGAGCGGTGCGAATGATGGCAATTACCTCTTCAAACGCTTAGTGCAAACGCTAGATGAACGCCCCCTAAGCTGGGATATTGTAGCCACCATTGCCCGTGAGGGCGACCCGGTGAACGACCCCAGCCAACCTTGGAATGACGCAGACCAAAAAGTTACCGTTGGCACTGTAACCTTCACCAAAGCCTATAGCGAGGATGAAAATCCCTGCGGCCCTATGGTCTTTGACCCCACCATCCTCCCAGAGGGCATTAGCGTCTCGCAAGACCCCTTACTCGCCCTGCGAGCCTCGGTGTATATGAAGTCTTACGCAACACGCTCTGCTGAGCATAAAACGCCGAGCATGGTCACCCCTAACGATGTCGCCAACCCGACCCTCACATCAGACGAGAAGGGCCAGTAAGCTATGTCACTTCCGCAAAATACGGGTAAGGCTGCGCCCTTCCCTCGCCTCTCCATCATGCTTCATTGGATCATGGCCGCACTCATCCTTGTGATGCTCTTTGTCGGGCTGTTTATGGCGCATATATCGAGCATCCATTATGCGGGCCTCTTTACATTGCACCGCACGGTCGGGTTCCTCATCCTACTGCTCGTGGTCATCCGGCTTATTAACCGCTTTACCAATCGCACACCGCCCCTCCCGGCAGACCTCCCCGGCCCCATGAAGCTCGCCGCCCATCTCTCCCATATCCTGCTCTATGGCTTCATGTTCGCCTTACCGCTGGTTGGCTGGGCTATGCTCTCAGCCGGGGGCTACCCCATTACCTTATGGGGCGGTTGTCACATTCCGCCTCTTATGGGCTTTCATCCCCATCTATGGGGTGCGCTACGCTGCCTACACAGCCTGCTCGCCTATGGGCTCATCCTACTCATCCTCGCCCATATCGGAGCGGCCCTACTACACGGCGTCATCCGCCGCGATGGTGTCATGGGCTCCATGTTAGGGCGGTAACCAATCCCAATTTGGCACAAAACACATAAAAAAGGCGGCCCTTTTACAGGACCGCCTTTTCCTTTACCCAAACGGTAAGTAGTAAGCCTCAGAAAGGAGCATCAATATCCACGATATTGATGAGCTTGTGATTCACAAACTCCTTAATACCAAGGTCGATAAGCTCCCGGCCATAGCCGGAGCGGGCAATCCCACCGAAAGGTAGCTCGGCCTTTGTCCCGGTTGGGTGATTGATGAACACCATACCAGTACGGATTTTTGCAGCCACACGGGCACCACGGGCTTCGTCCTTTGTAAAGACAGAGCCACCAAGCCCATAAGGGGAATCATTAGCGATGCGAATAGCATCAGCCTCATCTTTTGCCCGATAAAGCTGCGTGACCGGGCCAAAGAACTCCCAATGGCGTGCCTCATTCTTCTCATCCAGCCCTGTCATAATCATCGGCTGGAAGAATGCCCCCTGATTGGGGATAGGCAGAGGAATTGTCTCAACCTGTGCCCCATGCTTTTTGGCCTCTTCCACCTGGGCACGCAAATCATCAGCCGCTTTTTGGGAAGAGAGTGGCGCATAATTGGTGCTTGGGTCTAACGGATCACCGGCCTTCAGCTCAGAGATGCCTTTTTTATACAGCTCCACAAAACGGTCATAGAGGCTATCCACCACGATGATGCGCTTGGCAGACACACAAACCTGCCCTGCATTCCAATGGCGGCCAAACACAGCCCATTTGACAGTCTTTTCTAAATCAGCATCATCCAGCACGATAAAGGCATCACTACCGCCTAATTCCATCGTGGCTTTCTTCAACGCTTTACCGGCAATCCCTGCCACGACCGAGCCAGCCCCTTCCGAGCCTGTCAGGGCCACACCGCAGCTACGCGGGTCATTCAGCACCATTTCCGTATGATGACGAGCCAGATAGAGATTCTGGAACAAGCCTTTCGGTGCCCCTGCTTCCTCAAACAACTCCTGACACACCGCCGCACATTGCGGCAAATTACCAGCATGTTTGAGGATGACCGCATTCCCTGCAGAAATCTGCGGTGCTGCAATACGCACCACCTGATAATAAGGGAAGTTCCACGGCTCAATCGCCAGAACAATGCCCTGCGGCTCATACACAATCTTTGGTCGCCCAATGGCAGGGTTGGAGACCTTCAACTCCTCTGGCTTCAGAAGGTCTTCTGCATGCTCGGCATAATATTCGCAAATCTCGGCTGAGAGAATGACTTCTGCTTTGCCTTCAGCCAGCACCTTGCCCATCTCTAAAGCAGCAAGACGCGCTAATTTATCAGCATCCCGGCGCAATAAGGCTCCAAGAGCTTTTAAAACCTTCGCCCGCTCAGCAAAGCTTGTTGTCCGCCATGCCTCATAAGCCTCATACCCCCGGGCTAGTGCCGCTTGGACCTCTTGGTCCGTTGCCTCGGGGAATTGTTTGAGGACCTCATTCGTATAAGGGTTTGTTGTTGCGTAAGCCATAATATACCTCTTTCTCTTGCCCTAATTTTATAGAGCGCGTTCCAACACTTTGCGGCTAATTTCTGGGGTAATTTCCTCCCCTTCCCCTAAGGCTGTCATGCCGTGGTCTTTTAGCTGCGTGATGATAGGCTCAATCCCCTCATGGCCAATCTCATAAGCTGAGAGACGAACAGGAATATCCAACCCTTTAAAGAAGGCCTCAATCTGAGCAATCGCCGCATCAATCCGCTCATCCTCAGAGCCATCCTTTAGCCCCAGAACACGCGTTGCATATTGCAGCAGCTTCGCCCGCTTCTGCTCCCGCCGCTCCTTCAACATAGCCGGCAGAACAATGGCTAGAGTACGGGCATGGTCAATGCCATATTTCGCCGTGAGCTCATGCCCGATAGCGTGCGTTGCCCAATCTTGCTTCACACCAGCCCCAATCAGACCATTAAGAGCCTGTGTTGCGACCCACATCAGATTTGCCCGCAGGTCATAATCATCAGCAGGGGCTTTTGTGATGCGCTGTGCAATATCATGCAGACTGAGCAAAAGCCCTTCTGCGTAACGGTCCTGCACCATCGCATCTTGCGGCAAGGTCATATAAGCTTCCATCACATGGACGAACGAGTCCGCCACACCATTGGCCACCTGACGCGGCGGCAAGCTGAAGGTGCGTGTAGGGTCCAAAATGGAAAAAGTCGGGAACACATGCGGGTCAGAGAAGGCAAGCTTATCGCCTGTTTCCTTGCGGGAAATCACAGCAATATTGTTCATCTCCGAGCCCGTAGCAGGCAAGGTAACAACCGTCCCCAAAGGCAGAGCCTTTTTAACCGTCTGCCCCTGCTTTAACAGAATGTCCCACGGCTCACCTTCATAAGGTACAGCAGCCGCAACAAACTTGGTGCCATCCATAACGGAGCCACCACCAACTGCGAGGAGGAAATCCACCTTCTCTTTACGCGCAACCTCAACAGCCTTCATGAGGGTTTCGTAAGTCGGGTTGGCTTCAATCCCCCCAAACTCGCAGAAAACTCGCGACCCAAGGGCTTTGCGTACCTCTGCCAATGTGCCGGTCTTCTCTGCACTCGCCCCACCATAAAGGATAAGCACGCGCGCTTGCGGGCTAAGCTGCTCGTCCAGCTTGGCAATCATCCCTTTGCCAAAGAGAATCTTTGTCGGGTTATAAAACTCAAAATTATCCATAGCATCCTCGCTGATTCTGGACATACACTAAAAATAGACCGGTCATCTCGAAAATGAAAGGGGGGCATCCTTAAAAACCCTCTCATTACAAAAAACTCATATTAATAACCCTATTAGGAGGCTAATAGCTGCCGCGTTGCCACAAACGCATCCTCAAAAGCGGTTTGTTTATGCGTGACCTTAACAAGCAAGGTCGCCCCTAACCATGTTTGATATACAACAGATGCCGCTAAACGCGCAGGTAGAGCTTTTGTGATAGTCCCATCCTGTTGGCCTTCCTCCACCATACAGGCAAGCCGCGCAATAATGGCCGTTGTCCCTTCCTCCAAAATCAACCTCATGCGCTCGGAAAGGTCGGAGACTTCTGCCGCTAATTTAACGACAAGGCATTTCTCGTTCAAACAGCCATGTTGCTGCGCGTCCACCCAGCATTGGCAATAAGCGGATAATTTCTCAAAGCCCGTCTTGCCCCGCTCGGCAATCAGAGCATCCAGCTTTTGGAGATATTGCTCATTATACAGCTCCAACAATGCCGCACCGAAATGCTCCTTCGATTCAAAATAATGATAGAAGGAACCTTTAGGAATCTGCGCCGCCTCTAAAACTTGGCTTAATCCCACAGCGGAAAATCCCCGCTGGCTTATAAGCGGGCGGGCCGATTCCAAAATACGCCGACGCGCTTGCACATGCTTCCCTGCCACTGTCATGCTTTCATCCCCTATCAAAAACAAGCCTATCTGTCCAGAATTGAAATAGACTGGTCAGTCCACATCATTCCTCTGGACGCTCCCGCGCTCCCCTCAGTATCATACGCGCTGCTATGCCTGCTTCATTCACCCCGTCATCTTCTTCATCCTCTGGGCCGCTTTGGCATTATTGGCGCATACATCACCCTGATATTCGGGAGATGAGCATGGCATATGGTGCAAAACTGGCCCTCCCCTTGCATTTTCATCAAGAAGACCAACTCGCTTTCCTCCTAACGGGGTGTCGTCATTTCCTATTTCCTCATCGCAGCGTCACTCTTACAGCGGGGCAGGCTTTGCTCATCCCCGCTGGTACACCGCATCTCTCGCGTGATGATGACCCTGCCCGCATTGGGGACATATTATGCCTCAATCTCTATCTCACACCCCACCATTATCACGACCCAGCCGATTGCGCGGCCCTCCTCCAACAATCTGTTGGGGAACGCCCCACTCACATCACCATCATTCCCGCACCGGCTTTACCCCTCCCTATGCAGGATGGCACCCCCCTTCATTCTATCCAAACCCTTGCGCGAGAAGCTGGAATGAGTCGGGAGGCCTATTCCCGCCGCTTTCAACGCCAATACGGCGTAACCCCGCAGGCTTTTCGGCTTCTATGCCAATTAAACGAGGCTAAAGCACAACTCCGCACAGGGATAAACAACGTGCAAGCGGCCATGAATACGGGTTTTGCGGACCAAAGCCATATGGGCCGGCTCTTCCACCGGACCTTTGGCACCACACCGGGCCGCTATCGTCAGGACCCCACCATACCTCCAGTTACCCCCGCGCCGCTTTTATAAAACAAATAAGGTCACATTCCTTCTATACCGTGGTGCGGCCTCTCTAGCATGATGACGCACCCATTCTGTCTCATCATGAGGATAACTTATGAGCATCTCTTTCCACGGCCTGAGTGCCTTTCCCATTACCCCTATGCAGCAGGACAAACCCGATGAGGCACGCTGTGCTGCCCTCATCACCCGGTTGGTGGAGGCCAAAGTGGATTCCATCGGGGCCCTCGGCTCTACGGGGAGTTATGCCTTCCTCACCCACACGGAGCGGGAAAAACTAACACGCTTGGCCGTCAGCCATGCGGGTAGCATCCCCGTCCTTGTCAGCATTGGGGCTATTCATCTACGCGATACACTCCTACTTGCTGAAGATGCCCAAAAAGCCGGGGCAAAAGCCCTTCTTCTCCCCCCTATGAGCTACTTCCCCCTACGAGATGAAGAGGTCTTTACACTTTATGAGACCGTCAACCGCCATGTCTCCGTCCCACTCATTGTTTATGATACGCCCGGTACAACGCAGTTCCATTTCTCCGATGCGTTAATGCAGCATATTTGCGAACTTTCGCATGTCCGTTCCATTAAGCTCCCTAGCGGCTCCCCCACCGCTGAGGAAGCTGCTGCACGGATGGCACGCCTCCTCCCCACCCTGCCAGAGAGCATCACCCCCGGCATTAGTGGCGACCCAACCGCGGCCCAAGCCCTCATGCATGGCGCACGCATATGGTACTCCGAATGGGGCGGCTTGTTCCCTCGTCTAGCCCGTCACCTCACCGATGCGGCCCTTGCTAAAAATGAGGCTGAAATAACCCGCATTGAGGCGATATTCGCGCCTTTCTGGGCTATGAGTGCCCGTTATAATGGTTCACTACGCGTTATCGCCTCTACTGCGGAGATTATGAATCTAACAGGGCCGGGCGCGCTCCCACGCCCATTGCAAGGTGTCTCGCAAGACGATTACGACCAGCTCGCTACCCTCATCCACACACATCAACCCGTGTAAACTTCACCCACAGGCCCCGGCATAACGAACGGGGCCTGTATGTTTTGACCCAATTTATGATAGCGTGGGGCTATGTTCATCCGCTCACACGCCCCCATCTCTCTGTTAGCTCTCACTGTAAGAGCCGTGCTGGCTTTGGCCATCTTATGTCCTGCACTTGCTATCGCAGGCCCTTGTATGCCGCTAGACGCCCTCCACCCCCCGCACGCTAATACGACAGACCCCACCCAACCTTTCTATATCGATACATCCGGCTTAAGCGGCAGCGGTGTTATGCCCATTCATGACCCGCATAACCCACTTTATCCCCCTGCGACCGACCTCCCCGATGCCACACTCCCACCCCTCACCCAAAACGGTAATTACATCCTAGGCCCTACCCACACACTCCCCGCAGAGTGGAACAACACCCAACCCGCACAAGGCCGCTTGATTCACTTCACACTCTCATCCTCTCCTCAAAGCGGCTATAACCCCGGCATCGCCCGTGATGAGGCAGAGCCCTGCGCAACGGGGGTTCGCAATATGTCCACCAGCCACGCAGGCGACCCCTCACGCCTAGACGTCCCCGGTGCCCATCCCGCCCCTTGGCACCGTAGCGTTGATATTTATATCCCGCCCCATACACCAACAGACCATCCCCTCCCCTTTCTCATATTTGGTGATGCGGGCGATGACGGTATTTATCCGGGGCATGACCTATTCTCTTTGGTTGATGCCCTCATCAAAGCGCATCGCATCCCTCCGATGGTCATCATTGGTGTTGGTTCCGGCGGGGGTGATGCCCAAGGCAGCGAACGCGGGCGCGAATATGATACGATGTCCGGCGATTATGCCGATTGGGTCGAGGCCCATATCCTCCCTCTTGTAGAGGCAAAGGCTCACCTCCATCTCTCCCATAACCCTGATGACCGCGCGACCATGGGCTTTAGCTCTAGCGGGGCCGCCGCCTTTGCCATGGCGTGGTTTCGTCCCACGCTGTACCATCGGGTCTTGGCCTATTCTCCCTCTTTAGTGAATCAACAATGGCCATATAACCCCGCTCTACCCGGTGGGGGCTGGCAGCTCCATTCCCCATGGGCAGGCACACCGCAGGCTATACCACCCCACCCCGGCGCGGCCCTCATCCCAGCAAGCCCACGCCTGCCTTTACGCATTTGGTACGAGATGGGCGACCAAGACCTCTTTTACCCCGTGCACCCTATGCCTGATGGGATGCATGATTGGGTCCTCGCTGGCGAAAATCTCGCCCGTGTCCTTGCGGCAAAAGGCTATGCGTATCAATTTATCATCTCACGCAACGCCCAGCATGTCGATGGCCCCACAATAGACCAAACCCTCCCAGAAGCCCTAGAATGGCTTTGGCGGCCAAATCCCACACCCCGTCACAACTGACGATGAAGCAACGACCCTAGGTAAGTATCCCCGCAAGGCGGGGAAATGAGTCTGCCAGATCCCAAAGGGTCAAAAGATCGACCTGCACGATTTATGTGCAAGAACGCAGCAAACAAATCTTGAAAGGTATGACTTGCGAAACCATAATACGTGGGGTGAAGAGATCGCTTCAGTTAAAAAACAATCTCTCCACTGAACCTACAAACGTTTAATCAGTGGGTGACTTCAGAGCGGCCCCTAACGCCTGAAGCACCGGTATCTCCCGCGAAAGCGGGGGATACCGGCCCCAAATCTCTAAAAAACTACTGCATCACAATCCATCCCCGCGGGGGCGGGGAACATTTCGGATTAAGACTAACCATCTATCCACACTCCGGTTCATCCCCGCGGGGGCGGGGAACATTAAGATTAATAAGGTCATTCTGGCAGCTCCTGCGGTTCATCCCCGCGGGGGCGGGGAACATAAGCGCGAGGGTGAGCAGCCTCTGGCAATCCACGGTTCATCCCCGCGGGGGCGGGGAACATAATTATTTGAGGGATTGTATGCGGCTGATGACCGGTTCATCCCCGCGGGGGCGGGGAACATGGCTCTGGCGTTAATGAAAGATACGGGTCAGTCGGTTCATCCCCGCGGGGGCGGGGAACATTATAAATCGTCTGCTTTTCCTAAAGTGGATTACGGTTCATCCCCGCGGGGGCGGGGAACATCCGAATTTGTGGATAGAATTGTAAATCTGCCTCGGTTCATCCCCGCGGGGGCGGGGAACATTGCGGGGGTAAATCCCTCCTGCCGCATGAAATCGGTTCATCCCCGCGGGGGCGGGGAACATTGAATTGACGCCTGATTGACGCCGCCCCATTCCGGTTCATCCCCGCGGGGGCGGGGAACATGAATTTAGATCGTTATTAATGAACGATGAATACGGTTCATCCCCGCGGGGGCGGGGAACATGTCTTTTCAAACTAGAGACCAAACAACTGCCACGGTTCATCCCCGCGGGGGCGGGGAACATCTGTGTTAAATATCCCTCGTTAAAAATATTTCCGGTTCATCCCCGCGGGGGCGGGGAACATTTAAAGTATTGAGGTGAGTAGATTTTGCCAAACGGTTCATCCCCGCGGGGGCGGGGAACATGCAATTCCGGAATATCAAGATTGAGGGAGTTGCGGTTCATCCCCGCGGGGGCGGGGAACATTACCTGTCAGGAGAAGTGGAGAAATTTCTTTCCGGTTCATCCCCGCGGGGGCGGGGAACATTATCCCTCGTTAAAAATATTGCCCGTTACCTGCGGTTCATCCCCGCGGGGGCGGGGAACATACGTCTAGTGAGTGCAAAGATATGGCCAAGCGCGGTTCATCCCCGCGGGGGCGGGGAACATTAAATGTCTCAATATAAGGAAGGAACAAATCACGGTTCATCCCCGCGGGGGCGGGGAACATACCTGATTAAGCAAATCGCTATTTGTATTTTGCGGTTCATCCCCGCGGGGGCGGGGAACATTGGGGAGGCTATAGTTTCTCGATAACTATGGTCGGTTCATCCCCGCGGGGGCGGGGAACATCCTTACTACACCTCCGTATGTAGGCCCCCAAACGGTTCATCCCCGCGGGGGCGGGGAACATTAATGTAAAAGATGGTTGTATGGGTGTGGGAGCGGTTCATCCCCGCGGGGGCGGGGAACATCATGGATAACCCCATATAGCATCCTACAAATACGGTTCATCCCCGCGGGGGCGGGGAACATAGCAATTAAGAAGGGAGGGGGTGAAAATCCCCCGGTTCATCCCCGCGGGGGCGGGGAACATTCAATGCCGTTATTAGCCTGTCCTAAATAAGTCGGTTCATCCCCGCGGGGGCGGGGAACATAATCTGTCTATGACCATACGTGTCATAGAAAACGGTTCATCCCCGCGGGGGCGGGGAACATTCAATAATATATTCCCCAAAACCGTTCGGGCCCGGTTCATCCCCGCGGGGGCGGGGAACATCCTCACCTCAGGATTATTAGAATTATTGTATTCGGTTCATCCCCGCGGGGGCGGGGAACATATAAGCAATAACAAAATCGCAATCACCCTCTACGGTTCATCCCCGCGGGGGCGGGGAACATACAAACCAAGAATTAGCTCAGAGTGAAAGCACCGGTTCATCCCCGCGGGGGCGGGGAACATATAAAGTCATGTCCATTCTGTGCCTGGGGGGCCGGTTCATCCCCGCGGGGGCGGGGAACATCCATGACATGCTTATGCAAGTCTTTTATGACACGGTTCATCCCCGCGGGGGCGGGGAACATAAATGCTCCAATAGCAGCACCAGCAACAGCGGCGGTTCATCCCCGCGGGGGCGGGGAACATTAAAGTGCAACTATTTGTAGCAGTAATCGTTGCGGTTCATCCCCGCGGGGGCGGGGAACATACTAACGTGTCAATCCCATAGAAGCCAAAATTCGGTTCATCCCCGCGGGGGCGGGGAACATTTCTCCTAATTTAATATAAGTGAAATTATTACCGGTTCATCCCCGCGGGGGCGGGGAACATAAGGGAAGGAAGACAATTTTTAACGAAAAAGTCGGTTCATCCCCGCGGGGGCGGGGAACATTTCGCCTAGAGGGAGCGGGAAAACATACGGTTCGGTTCATCCCCGCGGGGGCGGGGAACATACACCTGATGGTCTTGAAATACTCAACGACTACGGTTCATCCCCGCGGGGGCGGGGAACATTAGACGGGGCCATTTCGTGAAAACCAAAGGCTCGGTTCATCCCCGCGGGGGCGGGGAACATCAAATATAAAGACGATATTTTAGAATTGATATCGGTTCATCCCCGCGGGGGCGGGGAACATACGGTGGCACGATGACAATTCTCCCCTATACCCGGTTCATCCCCGCGGGGGCGGGGAACATACTTCTTAAAACCAACTGTATTATAAATCTTTTTCAATTGTCAAAGAGCGTACCAACATAAATTATATTTTAAGAATTATCACCTCCCTCCTGTTCCGGGCGAAACGAGACAAGCTCTAACCCATCAAAATCAACGGGCATGCGGCGGTTCCGCCCTGCGGTGCGAAAGGCATAGCCTTGGTCGTTAGGCACATGCCAGACCATGACAGCATCTCCCAGCCCTAAGCCAGCGAGCACTTGCTCCCATATCATCTCCCGTGTGCGAGCGGAGTAATCACCCACATAAACACCAGCGCGTATCTCCACCAACCAAGCGGCAAGGCGACCACGCAACCGCGGCGGGGCATTCGTAACCACGACAACAAGCATTAGCGGTGCCCGGGGTCGCCAAAGGGTTCATCCTCAAACGCGACGGGTACGGCCTCTGGCGGAGGGTCAGGCCGAGGCAAGCCACCAGCGGAGAGAACCTCCTCTATGGTAGGGATAATCTTCTGCAATAAACGCTCTTTGCGGAACTTATCCCGGCAAGCGAGCCTTACGGCACGATCTGGTGCCATATCTAACCGGCCCCGCTCTGCTTTACCCGCAATGCGAAAAGCCTCTGGTATGACTGTATCCATCTTAAAAATATCAGCCACATCATACACAAAGGAGAGCGGCTTCCCGCTATGGAGAAACCCCACCGCTGGGGCATAACCAGCGGCCAATACAGCGGCCTCGGACAAACCATGCAAGCACGCTGTCGCGGCGGAAAGACATCGATTAGGAATATCGGAGCCATTCCAATCTTTCCGGTCATAAGAGCGGCGTTTCCAGCTCACGCCATATTGTGCTGCCAAAAGAGCGTACCCTTCCCGCACGCGCGCGCCCTCAATGCCGCGTAATTGCTCGACCGATCGCCGTGCTGGTGGGTCCTCCTTAAAGCGCAGCTTGTACATTTCCCGCACAACGCGCAAACGCGCTTCGTCATTCAACGCCAAACTTGCTTGCCAGAGCAGGCGATCAGACCGCGCTCCACCGGGTTGGCCAGCCGAATATAACCGTACCCCCGCCTCACCTACCCATGTGATGAGCGTCCCCACACGCGCGGCTAAACATACTGCTGCGTGAGAGATACGCGCCCCCGGCTCCAGCATAATACCTGCTAATCCACCAACGGGGATTTGCGTCCGTGTGCCGTCTGCATTCACAGCAACGAAGGCACCATCCAGCACATCAAGTTGGGCACGCTCAACAAAGATGAGCGAAGCACGGTCTTTAAGCGGGATCGGCTTTGGCGGGGCAAGACCGGGTAACCCACCCTTCCCCGCCCCGCTCATATAGCCCGCCGGATGAGCATAAGCCCACACCCAAAGGCCTTTGCGCGGCCAAAGCCTTTACCCATCCTCTCCAAAAAGGCTTGAGGGTCCGTGACCTCTAACTGCCCTGTCAGGTCCAAGATACCGAATTCTGGCTGCTCTTTGCCACGCCGTTTATCAAAACGTGGCAGCCGTTCCACACGGTAATCCTCAACCTGCATATTTTCCAACACAAAGCCAGCACTCTCACCTTGGCGGGCGAGCCATGCTTTGCCTTCTTGCTGTGCGAGGTCCATACGCTTTACTGCTCGTTCCTCTTTCGCCACGGGATAAAGCGCATCCAACACAACATCAACACGCTTGCCCGTATCACGCTTCATCCGTGTTGCGTTGACTTGTAGTTGAAAGCGCAACCGGTCCCCCACCTGCAACTGAGGGGCAAAAAGCTTGACCACCGGTTTTTCAAACAGCTCATTATCATCCCGTGGTGGGCGCGGCGATAAAGTGATAAAACTCCCATCGCTCTCTGCCCGCCAGAGGAAATCCCGCTTTTGGTCGGGGTCTGTCGCAAAAGCAGACCATAACATATTATGCTGAGCAGACCGCCTGTGTCCCGCATCGGGCTGTTTTAACGTATCCTCCAAAACACGCACGACAGGACTACGCGAGAGGCGAATACGGCTTAAATACCACTCCATTAGCGCGCCTCCCCCTTTGTCTCTCCGGCTATTTGTGCCTTAATCGACACCGAGCGCAGAGCAACCTCGCGCGCAGCAAAATGCCAGCGTTGCCGGTCTAACGGCACATCGTGCACAATCTCACGCGGGGCGTGTTCATCACTATGCGCGCCATCCACCACGAGGGTGCGTGCCTCTAATTTGCCCTCCTCCCCAAAGGACGAAAACCAATGTGGCACCCTAGGCACTATTATATGCCCCAAAGCGTCCTCCACCGTATCCGCTTCTACGATTTGCGGGTGTGGTGGTGCAGCAAGCGGGCATGATTTCCGCCCTAAATAGAGCGTAAAACACGGCTTCTTTAAGGCAGCTTCTATAACCTTCAAGCCTTCACCCTGTACGGCGATGCCATAGAACACCCCCGCCCGGTAGTCACGCAGCGTAATGCTCGTCTCTACCTTGTCCCCCGCAGCTAACAAAGCCTCCGGGCGCGAATTGGGCTTCTTCACCGCAGCGGATGGCACAGCTTGGATTGTATGAAAATCCCGCACCCCCTCACCGCTTGCAAAAATCGCCACATCAATCTTTAACGCATCTAACAGTGAGAAATCACCATCACGCGGAATGCCTAAGGCTGCCCCCATCAAACCAATAAGGGCGGAGCGACCGGGCCAGAGCAGCGACCCGCGCCGCTCATGCCCGGCAAGTTCGCCCATCGCCCCAAGAGAGGCTGCGAGCGAAAACACCAGATAAGAAGACATCACGCACCCCGCGCGGCTTCGCCTGCAAATGCAGCAATCTCTTCCAATGTCGCGCCATCATCATGACCAACATGCAGCTTAGCTTCTGCCTCCCAGCATGGACCATAGGCTTTATCAATCGCCTTACGGGTAGCTTCCAATTTCGTAACGGATTCACCCAGCAAGTCCTTGCCTTCCACAGCCTTAAAGAAGGCACCAGACAAATCACGCGGGGCTTGCTCGCCACGCTCTGCCAAAATGTAATGAGCGCGTGGATGATGAGCAAAGCTGTTCTGCTTACCGCTAGGCGTCGCTTGCGCTAGACCTTTTGCCAAGGCCTCCAACGCTTTAACAGCAAGCTCTTTATCACCCGCTAGATTTTCAATCAAAAGGTCCACATTCACGCAAACATAGTGATAGAATACGCCAGAGCCAAAACCGGTCTCGCCAATATGCGCGGCCCCTGTCTCATCTGCTTTATTGAGGTCATCCACCGCAGAGAACCAGTCTTCTTGCTCTATAGACCGGTGCGTCGTAAAAGCGTGAGCCACTTGCACAGCGGCATCCCGATTGAAGTCCGCATCAGAGGCCAGCATACGCCCAAACATAGCCACATCCACCGCACCATCAGCATTCCGAAGAACCCGGTTTTTAAGGTCTTTATCCTTCGGTAATTTCTCACCTGCAGCCGCAGATTCAGCCAATTCATAGGCCAATTTCTGTTCTTCTGGAGAAATAAAGGCTAGTGTCGTAGCAAGCTTATCGCCGGACTCTTTCCCTGCAGATTCTAATTTACCGAAAATACCCGCAACCTCTTCAGCAGTTTTATGAGCAACCGCCTCTTTGATGCCATTCTTCACTAAATGTTCGACCAACTTACCGTAAAGACGCTTCGTCCGCACCCCCATATGACCCGCAAGATTCTCCGCAAAGAAGGCACTCTCCCGCAACGCGCGCTTGATCGATTGTGAGGAGTGCCGCAAACGCGTCTCACCACCAATCACAGCCTGCTTCGGCCGCCCCATATCGTCACGATTAGGATTAGATGGGCCATATGTCGTCAAAAGGTGGAATTGTACAAAAACAGTCATGCTAAAACACTCACTCTATCCATCAGGTAAAAACAGAAACTCAAGCTTGGCTAGGCTCAGCCTTCTTTTCAGAGCCAAACGGAACCCCGAAATAGTCCAAACACCAGCGCGTACGCGTTTGATCGCCCCAAAACATCATATCCCCTGCAAGGCGCGCCACATTACATTTCTCATCCGCCGAAGTGACGGCACGCCGCAATAAAGACGCGACCTCATCTCTCTCTGCCGTGATTAATTGCTTAAAGCGCATATGCGACATCACAGGGGTTTCATCTGCGCCCTTTAACCGCTTCGCTAAGCTATCGGGCACATTGTGACGCACAAAGCTAATAACATGCAGCGTCTGAGCAAAAGGCTTTAGCTGATGCTCTCCTAAACCCAGCGTAACAACCAGCCTAGAGACGGTCGGCTCAAACAAAATATCAGGATATGTACTGCGGCGTAACCGCGCACTTAAGGCACGCGCTGCACTTTGCCGTGCGTCACGACTACCCGCTTTTTGGGCTTTACCCTCCGCCTCATCCTCAGACTGGCCCTGCACGCGCGGGGCGATATAATTCCTCCACCATTGGAAAATTTCCTCCCCGATTGATCGTTTCTCACTCATGCCGCTTGCCCCTTCTTCTGCGCTTTTGTTGTAGGAACAGGAAGACCTAACTTCTGGAACAATGAAGCCCCTGTTTTTTTGCCATGGCCATGTAACGCTATGCTCAAGAACTTCCGCGCCTCTGCGATCGCCTTCATCTCCTTCATGCCACGCTCAGAGAGTCCTGGTTTGGCTAAGACATCAAATTGAGACAAAGCTTGATCCCGCATCTCACCCAACCACGCCTCGGCAGGGTTACCACCTTCGGCTATGTCGCGAAAATGCTCATAAAAAGCCGGTTCCGTCTTGAGATAAAACTCCTCCCGCTGCGCGTCACGCGCTTCCCCTTTATCCAAAAGAGACGCTAAAGCCTGATGCAGCATAGAGGCCACCATCTCCGCGGCCTCGATGAAATCAGCTAACCGGAACAAGGCCTCATCAGATAAACGTCGCATGGGCTGTGCAGAATACACAAAATCCCTTGGGCTCATATTATTCATAGCCCAACCCGCTACGAGTACGGAGACTTCCTCGCTGGAATCATCCTCCCCTCTATCTCTGCAACGCCATTCTTCTAGGACCAAAGCGAGCGAGGCGAGCCCCTGCTCTCGCTGGGTTTTGTCACCCGTTTGCATCAACAGGCCCAACCAATTACGGTACCCAAACCGACCCGCACGCGGGTGCCGGGGAAGTGGCATTTCTCCGGACTTCATACGATAATAAGGACTAAGAGGATGCTGCCACCCTTCATAATTCGTCCCATAAGGTTTTTGGATAACCCCCGTTATCCCCTGTTCATCCCCTACAAGACGTAGGCGGCGGGGCATGCCAAAAAAGGCTTCAACCGTAAAGGGAGGAGCCTTTTCATCCTTACCATCATTAGGCCGTACAGGCCCCTTCCCCTTCTCTGATGTTCGAGTCGGGCGCATCCACGGGAGGTCCTTCATCATAGAAGGCTGGCCGAATGGCACATTCAACCACACTAAATCCCACAATGTTTTGCCGGGGTCTAAAATCGTCACGAGCGGGCCACCACCACGCATAGAGGTCCGATTCCCCGCACCACCAGCAGGCGCAAAATCCTGCAAGGTGTAAAGAGCCATGGCCGCTTCTGGCAACGTCAAACACTTATATCGATGCCGGTGGACCATAAGGTCCAGATTTTTCCGCATCGTCTGGCCGCCAGCACTATCGATAAATAACATATCAACAGGATTAGGCGCACCATCAAGCTTGTCATAATCCTGCAAGAAACGCGGCCCATCCCCCATTAAAAAGAAAGCCGGAGCATAAGCCTCCAACGCGGTCCTTAATCCCTCCGGGTCGGGCTTTGTACGTGCCTTCCAATCCTTCTTATCAGAAGGCGGGGTTGCCATATAAACAAGCCCAATTAATAGCTCCAAGCACGCAACGTTAAAATCAGGCCTAGGCCAATCGGGGAATAGTACATCACTCTCCGCTATTTGCCACGGGGCAATCACCCGGCGGCCCTCTTTACATTTTACAGGAATCCACGGATCCGTGATGAGATTCAACAACGCTAAGCCCTCACAAACTATTCAAACTAACCGTAAAGAGAAATCTTACCCAGCAATAGCCATATAGACACAACTCTGTGTTGATAATAAATACTATCTCTTTTCATCCTCTTTATTGTAGAATACTAACCCGTTATCTCTGTCATAATGCAGTCCCGCACAAATATCGCCTTCAGGCTCCTGCACAGGGCATAGCGTAACGCTGGCTTGCCTCCATTGAGGCCAGTCTTTCTTAATAGCCTGAATCGCTGGGGCAGCTTGGTCTGGCAATTCAAGGTGCGCTACTTTAGCAACCCGCACAGAAAGCTCCGATAAGTGCCATAAAGCCTTCTCATCACCATTGGTACTGCCATCAGCCTGCGCCCAAGGGCGTAAGCCTGCCTCTGTATAACGCGCTAACATTAATGTTCTCGTCTCATCACCCAGACGTGTCGGATAACGCGCATCATCCGCTCCATTGCCAGCCTTACGATAGCCATCCCCTAAAGCGACAATATTTTGATAAGCTAAATTATTAGCCGCTGAATCCTTACCCCATCTTTCATTTTCCGCGTTCTCTAAAACGGACGGTACCGGCTCGGCTTCATCCCCATGAACAGCCTCAATAAGACTCCGCAAGCCTTCTGGAGCTTCAATTTGCCCCGTGCGGAATAGAACAGAGGCCGTTCTCCACATATCAGGCAGGGGGTACACCCATTCCCCCTTACCCAAAGCCCCTTGTAGCCAACGCTCACCCTCTATCACCGCAGGGTCAGGTGAAAGAACCTTCAAGATTGGTGCGGGTACGGGCCGATTTGCGGCAGGACGACGGTCCATATGCCGCCATAACCGCCCGACACGCTGTATTAGAGAGCCCATAGGCGCAAGGTCCGAGACCATGACATCAAAATCTAGGTCTAACGATGCCTCAACAATTTGTGTCGAGACCAAAACAAACCCGTCACGCTCAGTGCCATCACGCCCCACGCGGGATAGGACCTCTTGCTCCAAACGCTTACGATCGCATAACGCAAAACGCGCATGCAAAAGCCGCGCCTCTATCCCTTGCTGGCGCAAAACCTCTACCGCGGCAATAGCATCATCAACCGCATTGCGCACCCATACACAAGCCGCTCCCTTTGCCGCACATTCGGTAAGATAATGCACGGCTTCATCCATAGTGCCGAGACGTTCTACCTTTACCGAGCCTTTTTGGGGGCGTTCATCCGCTGCAAAAGCAGTAACGGCCTCACCACCTGCTACGGTTATCGCGGGGTAAGCATAAGACTGCGCCTCACCACCATATGTGGCCAGTAATTTTTCCCGCCACGTTAAAGGCAATGTCGCCGTTAATAAAATGGCCGAGCCCCCCATCGCCCGATGCATTTTCAACAAAGCCACTAGCTCTTGCGCGATATAAGGCTCACCCATCTCGTGAACCTCATCCACCACTATAATTTTTGAGGATAAGCCATAATGCCGCAATGTTTGAAACCGCACGGGAAGAACCGACAACAACGCTTGGTCAATCGTCCCTACACCAACATCTGCTAACAAAGCGCGCCGGTTATCATGGGCCAACCATGCGGAGCTCGTAACCTTATCATGTGGTACATCCTCGCCCGTACGGCTTTGCCCCAACACTAAATCTTGAAAAGGGACCGAAAGACCCGCCCGCCCATGCGCAAGAGTAAGGGTTGGCTTGTCAAACATCTTGCCAATGCTTTGTTTAACACGCTCAAACATCGCATCGGCCGTTGCCATAGTGGGGAGGGCAAAAAACAACCCTCGCCCCTTCCCAGCCAAAGCCATACGTTGCGCCAAAAGCAATGCCGCTTCCGTCTTACCTGCCCCAGTTTCTGCCTCCAAAATGACCAAACTAGGACCATCCGGCAAAGGCACATCAACACACGCGGTTTGTAGCGGACGCAGCGCAAAGGAAAATAACGCCTCATCCCGCGCGCTTGTGCTGCCAAGCCCTACCTCCTGCACAGCTTTACGCGCTGTCTCACGGGCTTTCTCTAAATATGCTTGCGGCTCCAACCCCGGGGCTACCGGAGGAAAATAAAGCGTGTTCGACCCAACCCAATCCGCCGCTGTGCAGAAACCCGGTAACCACCATGATAAGCGGATAGCATCCTCCTCATTCAGCTCCGCTAAAGAGGCTTCCGGCCAAAGCGTGCGGAATAGCTCCAAAACCTCCGCCGCACTCTCCGCTCCCTTACCAATGGCTTTAAGACAATTATAACGGACTCGCCCCTTTAAACTTTGCTGAGAAGGACGACCATGATGTCCAGCTATAGACGCATATAAATAACGCCGGACATCTTCCTCACCACCAAGCCATTCCTCCAGATACTCATCTTTTTCATACAGGAAGATTTCTGTGAGTTCCCAATGCCGAAACTCCTGAGCTATCCCCTCCCGCAACATAGCGCGAAAGCTCTCGCTAAACTTACCGAGGTCATGCAACCCAACAAGAGCTACAAAAGCCTGTTTAAGAGGCGGTGAAAAGGGGAAAGGCTCAATAAGCACTTCCGCCACTGCTGCGACATCAAGGAGATGATAAAGCGCGGGATGCTCAACATCGCTATCAGGGAGAGGGCTTTTAGCAGGCCACTCCATAACAGACTGCATCATACCCTCTCCCCCTTATGTATTTATTTTGCTTGAACAGGATAGAGAAAACTATCCATCAAAAAGGGCGTAATTGAAAAGACAAAAATATTACGATCCCCAAGCTTGGATGATTCTTTTGGTTTATCAAACGCGTACCCGGTCTCTACATTCTTCAATTTAAACGTATATTGTTTACTGAAAAACTGGTCACTCTCGCTAAAGGGCTTCGCTGAGGCGTTAAATGTAAGCTTTACGCTTTTATCTTCTGCCTTAAATGCTTGTGCATCGAAGCTAAAAGCCATCTCTGAACTATCAATCTTACCTTTATTATTGTCGGACATCTGTACAGGCAATGTGTTAAAGGGCGTCACATCCTCTGCCACTTTCTCTATGTCATATCCTTGATTACGAATCATATTGATAAAAACACGCTCACGCATGTTCCGGCCCTTCCAAAACTCCTCTTTAGTTGCCGCCGTAATAGAGGTCGTCCCAGCAGGAAGAGCCCTAAAGGTCTGCACCAAACCCAAAGCTTGCCGAATATCCTTCATACTCGCCCGTGCTTTCTCTGCTGGTACGGAGATGCGATATACCTCCACAACCACCAGCGCGCTAGCCTCTGTCCCAAAACCGGAGGGCTGATTATCCGCCGCCGCAATCTTAAACATACCATCAGCCTGCGCTGGCATGGCACTTAATGAAAGGATAAGGCCCAATAGATAGATAAGTTTTTTCATCTCAACATCTTCCCTGACACATCGCTCCATATTAGTAACAAACCTACTCACAACCCTTATATATGTCCAGAAAAGAGCAAACACTTCACATTGATATCCCTTCTTTTTTAAGAACATCATGCAAATACGCAGTTAACGCTAAATTAGTCTCCTTCCTACAAACAAGAAGACGTATAAATATTTTTATGATCATTAGAAGAGATACTAAAAGAAAAATAACATCTCCACCTATAGAAATAACAAAATCTGAAATCAATAACGCAATAACATATAAAATTACATATAATATGAACTCCCTAAAAAGAAACCTAACATAATCACCTGCTATAAAAATGGATTTTATCCCAAAATAAGCACTTTGCTGCGAATTAATATTATACAACATCAAATACGTGCTGTTAGGGTCTCCCTTTTTCCCTCCCCGTATCAAAATAGCTTCCTGTCCATCCCGACATTTAAACTTTATATTACTAACATGCACTTCCTTCCCATTGGGTGAAACGATCCAAAAGGTTTGATACCGCCTTATAAAAGACGATACCCCCCAATCTCCATTTCCCACATTACGAGACGAAAAAGAGTTACCCTGATTATAAGAAAAGAATGTTGTTTCATGCCATTGCTTTTGCCCACGAACAACGCCCCTCTGATAATCAAACCAGACGGGCGTACCCCTTATCATATATTCCATCATCTCTATTCCTTATTAGAACTTACTCTATAAACTATTCCTGAAAACAAAATAAAATCAACACTCTTATAGGGTATACTTAAAATCAAAAAGGATCGAACTCACTATTTTAGCAAGTGATAACCTAAATAAGGAAAACTTATACTGTGTTTATACAAGAGTAAGCTTCATCAGATTTTACTGACCTGCAATGCGGGATAAGCTTATCACAGAGGCAAGGGTATGTTTTAGTGGTGTGTGGGTTTAGGGATTTATCTGGGATTTGTGTATGGTATTTATTGGATGCGGGGGTAGGATTTGAACCTACGACCTTCAGGTTAT
>NZ_WNIF01000004.1:0-87893 GCF_009725845.1 Bombella sp. ESL0378
TGAAATTATAGTGGATATGTGTTGCGTTTACGACCCCCTTTATTTGGTCTAGCGCAGTCCCAGAGCGGTAATGGTTGGTAAGGGTTTGGTGATGATCCCAACCGCCATAATTGAGGAGTTGGAGTTTTGCTGCGTAGCAGATGTCTTGCAGGATGGAGAGGGCGGGGTAAGGGCCTTTATAACCTTTTGCGGGGATGAGAATGCCAGCGGGGATTGTGTTTGTCATGGCATGGATTTGGAAAGGTGTGTCTGGGTCGTTATAATCCGTGTAGGCGTCGTTAATTTGCCCGATAAAGAGTGTTGTGAGGGGGGCGTTGTTATCATCGCTCACAGAGAGCATGATGCTGGTGCGGCCGGGGAGAACGTGGTTGAGGAATGTTAAGGTGACAATATGGTTTATTTGTTGATAGGGTGGCTTTGACTTTGTGATTATTGGGGGTAGTGATGCGGGGCATTGTTGCGGGTATTTTGAGTTTTGCGGCGTTTGTTTTGATGCCGGGTTTGGGTGTTTGTGCTGATGGGATACCGCCTATAGAGGAGGGGTTGAAGATGGTTGCGGCGCAGCAGCAATATGCGTTGCAGCGGATGGGCTTGAGTGCGTCGTTAGCGCGGCAGGCTTTGTGGGGGGCGAAGTATAAGCCTGAGTCTATGTGCGCGCAGCATGTGAGTTTGCTGTTGAGCGGGTATGACGCGTTGCATCCTGAGTTCCCTGATGATGGGCCGCCGGATAAGGATAGGCAGGAGCGTATTCGCTTAGCGAATTCTGGGTCATGGCGGTTTGTTTACGATATTGAGCAGGTGCATATTTGTAGTAAGGCCTTTTTGGATAAGACGCCTGCGAAGCCCGCTTATAATCCGGAGAATGATCCTGTTCAGATTATGGCGCGAAGTTTTCAGCAAGACCGGCAGGGGATGATTGATGAGATGGTGCAGGCCGGTGTGGAGAAGAATGTTGCGGAGAGTGCAGCTATATTGGTGACCTCTCAAAAAGGCAGATACTGGGATTGTGCTATGGCAGTGTATAATATGTATCGCCGAGCACCTGGTATGCCGATTAGTTATGATGAAGCTAGGCAAGTGAATCTTCGACCTTATGAGACGGCGGAGGGCATTTGCGATATTGGGCGGATGTATCAAGACCCAAAAGCGGAATACCCTTATGCGCCATCAATTGAGCGGTTGCAGAAGGCTTTTCGGGAGGACCGGAAAGGGACGATTAAGAAGCTTGTGAAGGCTGGTGTTTTGAGGGGATGGGCGGAGAATGCAGCGGATTTAGTGTTGTCGCAAAAGGGGCGGTATGGCCCCTGTGCTATTATCATGGGGGGATTGTTGGATAATATGGGGTATGAGTGGGGAGATGTTCTTCATCACGCACGGGCGATTAACGTAGAAACATATTATGGCATGGGCCCTCAGTGGGCTGTTTGTGATAGTAGAAATATGGAAGTGGACGCTGATGTGGGACAGCTAGCGTGGTGAGTTAAGCATCTGGTTGCTAAGGTTACCTCTTATTTATGAGATGGTTTTTGGCCGAGATTGGTGCGGATGCAATCTATGGTTGTGTGCCATTTGCCTTCTTGCATTTCTGTTGAAACTTCATGTTGGATGGCGATGGGTAGCCATAGGCCATCCCAAGGGGCTTTGCTGATAAGCTGGTGACTTTGGTTGGTGAGGCTGTTCGGTTGGTTCGGGGAAGGAAGCCAATTTTGAGGGGCGTATTTGCTCTCTAATATAAGAGGTTGCCAGAAGGCGATGTCTGGGCGGAGGAGTGTTGTGATGGTTGTTCCGGCCTCGTTATATTTGGGATAGCCAACCATACCATTTTGGGCGGAGATGATGGGTATTGATTTTTCTTGCCCATTTGGAGGGGTGCCAGTGTAGGAGCCGCCCCAGATTTCGATTACCCCTAGATGGGCTGTTGTTTGGGAGATTTGCTGCTTGTAGCTGTTGGGGAGGTTGTTAGTCTCGTCTTGCGTAATGGGGGTGTATTGTTTGAAATTATAGTGGATATGTGTTGCGTTTACGACCCCCTTTATTTGGTCTAGCGCAGTCCCAGAGCGGTAATGGTTGGTAAGGGTTTGGTGATGATCCCAACCGCCATAATTGAGGAGTTGGAGTTTAGCTGCGTAGCAGATGTCTTGCAGGATGGAGAGGGCGGGGTAAGGGCCTTTATAGCCTTTTGCGGGGATGAGAATGCCAGCGGGGATTGTGTTTGTCATGGCATGGATTTGAAAGGGTGTGTCTGGGTCGTTATAATCCGTGTAGGCGTCGTTAATTTGCCCGATAAAGAGGGTTGTGAGGGGGGCGTTGTTATCATCGCTCACAGAGAGCATGATGGTGGTGCGGCCGGGGAGAACGTGGTTGAGGTCGTCCACCATAGGGTAATCAGGCACGATGGAAAAATTGTCGCGTGTTCTTCTGATAAGGCCTTTGATGGTGATTTCGGCCTCTGAGCCTAGCGCAACGCCTGCATGTTTAATGAGGGCGTGGATGGCGTGGTTTTGCCCAATGGTGACATTGGAAAAAGACCCATCAGCTTGTGGTGTATAAAAGGTAATGATGATTTGTTTTTTTGTAAAGCTATTGGCTTTTGGGGGTGTGGCGGAGGCGGTGTAGGTCATGATGAGTTGTCCTCATAATAAAGGAGGAAGCGGGAGCCGAGGCCTGTGAAGTCAGGGTCTGATGTGCCGGCGTTGTCCCCAAAATAGAGGGTACCAGGCAGGGGGCTGAGGGGGGAGCGGAGGAGGTCTGTCCCATTTTGGCAGAGGGTGCCAAGGAGGAGGGGGGTGTTGTTTGCGGTGATATCTATATACAAGCCGGAGGCGAGTTGGCGGAGCCAGAATTGGCATTGTAACCCGGCGATGGGGCAGGTGAGGCTTTGGGCGGGAATGGGGGAGAGGGGGATGGTGTAGAGCATGGGTTAGCCCTCCCCGGAATTGAGGGTGGTAGTGCCTGTATTTTGTGTAGGTGCTCCTTGGGGGTGTCGTGTTGCTGAGGAGGGGAAGCTATTGCTTTGTCGGACTTCGTGCAGGGTGATATCGGCTACGATGTAGTCCGCCGTGCCGTCTGAGGCACGGGTGAAGCTATAGCCGGTAATATTAGCATTTTTATAGTTATATTCTGGTGTTATTACCGTATAAAGGTTCGTGTCTTTTACTAAAGTTGCTAATGTATTCACGAAACTACTTTTTACTGCATCTGGCCCAACGCCGAGGGCCCCTCGTAAAAAACCGGGAAGGAGGTTTTCTGCTAGATTGCCGGTTTCTGACCCATCGCAGATCATGCGGATGGTGGCGGTGTAGGGGGCGGCAACTTTATTATAGCTGGTGAAAGAGGTGTTTTCTTGCGGGGCGGTGCAGATAGAGGATTGTTCTTCTATCTTCAGGGATGAGACATGAGCGGCGGAGAGGACGCGTTTGGGGCCTTTCCCGAAAAGGGTGGTGACGTCATTGCCTAGCAGTTTGGTGGCGGTGGTTTGCCAGCCACCTGTTGGAGGAGTTCGGGCGTCGGTGAAAATGCCCCATTGGCGGGCGGCGCGTTGGATGGCCCAGTTCTCCAACGCGTCACCCCCAAAGCTGGAGGCCGTGGCCCGGAGGGATGTAAGGGCGGACATGGGGGTTCCTCTCTTTTCTGGCTCGCTGTGGTCTAGCTGATATGGGCGAGTGTGTAGCGGGTGATGGTTTTGGCAATGCTCGCTTCTACCGCGCGGGCGATTTCCGCTGGGTGTTGTGAGTTTGCCTTCACGGTGATGTTAATAGTGGGGCTGTGGGTTGTGTTGTTGTGGGTGGTGGTGTGCCGTGGTTGGGCGGTGTCCATCGCTTGCACAATTTGGGTGATGGCGTGTGTGTTGCTCAATTGTGGCGGGGTTGTGTTGCTGTGCTGTTGGGGAAGGTGGTGTTGGGCGAGTGCAGCATTTGCTTGGGTTAACGCATGGGTGAGGCGTGCCCAGTGTGTTGAGGTTTCGTCTCGTTCTGATAGGTGGGGTGAGGCTGGTGGGGGTGGGTTAAATGATGGTGTAGGGTGGTGGGGTGGTGAGGCTGGTGTAAGGGGGGTGTTTGCTGCTTGTGAGGCGGCGGCGGTGCGTTTTGTAAGGCTGGGTTGTGGGGCATTGGGTGTGTGTGGTTTGGCCGCTGGCGGTGTGTAAAATGGGGGTTCTGCCGTGCGGGAGGGGGGTGAGTGTGGTGGTGTGTGTGTGGCTAGGATGGTGCGGGTGGTCAGCAAAGCGGAGAGGTCTTGCACCATAGCCAGAGGGTTGTTGGCTGGGGCATCAGCGTTGGGGTGTTGTTTGCGCTGGTGGAGCCGGGCGAGGGCTTGCTCGGCATTATGGAGGGTAGGCTCGACCTCTTGGAGGGCTTGGCGTGTGAGCTGATTGGCGCGTGAGAGGAGGTTTGCCCATTCCTGCACAGCGCGGTTAGGGGATGGCGAGGTGTGTGTGAGGGGATTGGAGATTGGGGATGTTGGGGTCTGGGAGGTGGCGGTGTGGGTGTGGTCTTGCGGGGTGTGTGGTATGAGGGGTGTGTCTTCCAGCAAGGAGGTGGGGTGTTGAGAGAGGGGGGCTAGAGCTTGTTGGAGGGTGTTGAGCTGTGGCGGGGTGGCTGTTAGCTGTTGGCCAAGGGTGCTGAGAGTCTGAGTGGCGTGGGTGATGTCTTGGCCAAATGTGGCGAGGGAGCGGCCCCCGGTAAAGAGGGCGAGGGCTCCCATGGCTTCTTGCCGGAAGGTGCGGAAGGCATCGGCCCCTTGTTGGCCTGTTTGGGCAAGGGTTTGAGCGGTGTTGTTTGCGTGTTGCTCTAGTGTCGTGAGGTTTTGGTGGGCTTGTGCGGCCCCTTGGGCGAGGCCGGAGCCATCTAGCCCGAGTTGGATGATGAGGGTATCAAGAATTGCCATTTACGCGCTCCACTGCCGCGACTTCCCAGAGGAGCCACATATCCTCGCTGTCATAAAGTGTTTTCAGCTCGTGTAATGTGGCTAAGCCTGCCCCGATGACAAAGGCCATTGGGGTTGAGAGGTTTACGCAGCGGGTGGGGCTGCGTCCTCCGGCTGTGTCTCCCTCAATATGGCGATGAGAGGGTAGATCTGGTAAATCGCGGCCTTGAAAAAATCCACATTAAGCCGAAAGGCCTCCGCTCGGAGAGCGGGTAATGTGTTGGGGTCTGAGATGTCGGCCTCGATGAGGGGGGCGGGGTCGATGGCCTGATTATGCGGGTCGCGGCGGATTTTGACGCAATCAAGCAGGCCGGAGAAGGCTTTGTCGCAGTCTTCGTCACTCATATGGCCGAATAGAGCCATACTTTGGCCGGAAAGACCGACAATGCCGCTTTGTAGGGCCTCGCGCGGGGTGTTTGCGCCCGCGCGGGCGAGGGCACGAACAACATGCCGTGCCCAATGGTCCGCCGTAAAGGCGGACATGCGGGAGATGACAAAGCATTTGCCTGCATCTGACCCGTCTTTTGGGGTCCATTCAATGGATTTCACGAAGGGGGTCCTTATAAGCCAGCGGGGAGGACATTCTCCCATGTGATGGTCACGCTGCGGTCGCCTAAGGTTGTTTTGCCGGCGGGGACGGGGTCGTAATCCGTCAGGCAGCCATTGGTGAAGGTGTAACGCCGCCCTAACCCGTGTAGGAGGAGCTCGCCATTGAGTTCATATACCGTGCGGGCCTGACGTGAGGCCGTGGCGATGGCATCAAAAACCAGCAAGGAGTTGGAGCCTGCTGAGAAGGTGAGCACCATGGGATAAAGGGAAGGGATGTAGCCTTTGTTCATTTTGCCATCGAGGGAGAGTGTTGTGGCGGCGAGTTTTATTTTTTGCCCACTGCTCCATGAATTTTCAGTGGCCCAGTTCTCCAATGTGATGGGGGTGTTGAACAGAGTTTTGACCGTAAGGGTGAATACGGCATCTGCTGCTGTGATGAGTGCGTTGCCTGACATGATTATTGGACCTCAATAGACGCAAGGTTGATGGATTGGACGGACTGGCCATCCGTGTACCAGAAGCGGCAGGGCGGGCTTTTGCGAGCCACGCGAATATCTGCCGGGGAGGTAGAGGCGTTAGGTTGGAAGTACCAGCCGCGTGTCTGCACTGTGTCGCTGATGGTTGTGCCTGCTGCGAGGTCGATTTGCTGTTTTTGCAGGGATGTAAGCTGGATGCCGGGGCGGATGGCCCCAAAGCGCAGGGCTTGGTTGATGGTATCCTGCACGCTCGCGGAGATGAGCCCGTCCCCTGTGACGTTATAGGGGATTTGGCCCACATTAAGCAGGAGATTTACAAGGTCGGATTGGAAGGAGGCGTTAAGCCAAATCTGGTTGATGTAGCTATCAGCCCAGAGGAACGCGCCAGAGACATGGCCATCCTCTAGCCATTGGAAGCGTCCTAGGCCGTTAGCGTAAGCCCCGTAGAAGTTATAGCCATTAGCGCGCAATGTGGAAGCGGTTACGGCATCTGTTACGGTAGGAGTAAGCAACCCACTGCGGCGGAAGCATAGATTGGTGCGCCCAGATGTTGCGCTGAAATCCAAAGATGCCATCCAACCTAGGCAGAAAGCACATGCTAAGGGGTCTTGGTAGAGCAGGGTTGTGCCGTCAATATTCTGGTTTTGTAACCATGTGCCGAAGCTGGTGCTATTCTGGCTGTTGAGGGCTTGTGCATCTGTATCAAAAGGGACGTACCAGTAGCGGTCAGCTTGGCTTGCGGTCCAGTTCGCGAAGGCCTGCTTCTGGGTTAATGTGGGTTCCCATGTGGTGGTAAAGCCAGCGAAGTTCTGCGTTTGGCTGGTGATGAGGTCCATCAAGTCGGCTGGGCTGGCTTGGTGGGCGGCATCAGCCATGTAGATGAGCAAGGTAGAGGGGCTTTGGGTGGCGTCCTCAAAGCCGCTGAAATAGACGGACGCCATGCGGGCTTCAAGGCTTGTGGCGGGGAAGTCTTTTGTGACGTCTTCCAAAGAGGTGTAGGTTTTGAGCTGCCCAGCGGTGAGGGTGGATGTGTCGCCCGGTGTGGTGATGAATAACCCGTTGATGAAGGGGACGCCGCTAGCGGCTCCAATCGTGCCGGGGTTGATGGTGACAATTTGGGAAAGGGGGATGGTGCTTGTAAGGGATGCCATGAGATGGGGTCCTTAATGTTAAGGGGGAAAGAGGAAGCGTTAGGAAATGGGGGAGAGAGGCTGAGATGGCAGATCGACCTCCCGTATGGAGGACATGGAGAGTGCCAAGGCAGTTTCAGCGGAGCGGCAGAGGCGGGTTTGTATGATAAGGAGGAGCGTTAATGTGGCTGAATCCTCGTATTGTTGCTCTGCGGTGATAAAGCTGTGCTGCATAATGGACCCTGTGTTGAGGGGGGCCATGTCGTCTCGTTTTTGTTGGAACCAACTGACCGCGGCAGGATCGCGCCAGAGGGTGCTGATGGTCCCAAGGGTTGTGATGGCATCATCACCATAGGCAGTAAGCTGAATGGCGAGTTCTACCGGTTGGGTGATGGTGGTTGTGGTATGACCATAAACATGCCGATTGGTTGCGAGAGGGCGGCGTGTGATGGTCTGCATGACCATAAAACGTTGCGCTGGAGGGGGAAGGCGGTTTTGCTGCCCTTGAATGAGAGCCCAATCTGCTGGGAGGGCGACTTCTGTAAGCCAATCTCCCACCATGTGCATGATGGTGCTTTCTGTTGGGATTAGTTGGGTTGTGACCTCTGTGGGGTCTGGCGTGTGACTATCAGGCGGCACCATTCATTGGGTCCCCATTGTTCGAGTATTTTTGTGATGAGCCATTCGGAGCCTTCAAAAATGAGGCTGTCTCCCCCGCTTTGGAGCGGGCGGCTGAGGGTATGAGCGTTACCGCGTAGATAAACTGTGCGGTTTTCGCTTTGTTGGGTGATATTGCCAATGAGCTGTAGGACATTGCTAGGGGCTGGTTGGATGTCGATCATGACGGGGATATCCTCATAAAGAGGAGTGGTGCTGTAATCGGCAGCGTATTTTGTCCCGGTCATGCGGCGGAGTTTGGCGGGTTGGAGGGGGTTGAGGGCTGCGGTTACGCCCGCGGTGAGGGAGAAGAGATTCATAGGAGAGGCCTGTTGAGGGTTACTCTTGAGTGAGTTGCGAGCGGAGGCTGCTGCGAAGGAGGCCCGTATCGATGAGTGGTTTTTGTGGTTGGGGGCTATGATGTTGTGTTTTGTGTGAGATTGTAGTGGGTTTGAGTGGTGGGGTTGTGATGTGGTCTATTGTGGTTTGAATATCCGTGACGATGGTTTGGCCAAGGGTTGTGAGGGCCTTTTGGGGGGATGTGTCGGGATTTTGGAGTAGCTGGCGGGCTTGTTGTGCCCAGGCGGTTTGGCGGTTGGCAATTGTAGAGCGGAGGAAGGGACGAGCGGGAATGGTGGTGGTGCCATATTCTTGCACGCTTGCGATTTGGGCTAAGGGGGTGCCGTCTGGATAGTGGTCTTGTGGGAAATAGCCGACCGAAACGTTTGTTTTTGTGGCGGATTGGGTGAGTTTTAGGAGCAAAGAATGGGCTTTTTGGCCCCCTTTAAGGGCAGACGGCATAATGTGGAGGTCCTGTATATTATATGAGGGGGACGGGCTGTTTTGATTGACGAAAGGGGAGCACTCCGCCACTTTAAGGCTGTATAGCGACTGGGCTATTGGGTATATCGTGGCTTGGTAGATGTAAGGAGGTAGGTGTCTATGTATGGTGCTGTGACAGGCAAGGTTGTGTTGTTTGCGGTGGTGGTGATTTTGTGTTTGCTCTCTTTGACACGGACCATCTTTTTAATGGTACGTTCTGGCGGGGAGGGAGAGGGCCTTACGGTACGCATGATTGTGCGGTTGTTAGTGCCCTTTATTTTGATTTATGCGGTTTGGTGGCTGCTTTGGGGTTAAGGCCACAGGCGAGGGGGATGGGTTCGCCCCGGTAGGAAGCGCATTTGCCGCAATGGTGCGGTAGCCTGCCAGAACATAAGACCATATTGTGTTTGGTTGAACCATCCTGCTTGTTTGGGGAGGGCACTGCCATCAAAGCTGATGGATACGGATCCGCGTGTGGCGGAGGCGATGCGCCCAACAGGTGGGGTGGTAGAAGAGGATGCGTTAGCATCATACGCTTTGTTATTGGCAAAAAGCTGTGCCTGATGAGCTACGAGCAGCCAGAGGAGTGTTCGCCGTTGTGTGAGGCTCTGAATAGGGGAGCGGGCCGTGTTATTGAGGATAAGCTCGGCAAGGTGAAAGAAGCTCTCGGCTTGTGGGGCGGTGATGGTTTCGGAAAAGGAAGGGTACGCCGCTAACCAATCCGTATAGGAAAAGGGAACAATGCCAGGGGATGTCATCGGTGGTTCTGGGGTCATGCGGGTGTCCTTACAAGGAAATGAGCCGAGAGGCTGCCTTCCCCTCATAAAGACGGGAAGGCAGGGTATAGGGAGGTTTATGCAGCAGAGTGCAGTGGGGTGACGTCCCCAACCAAGGATGTATGTTCGGCTCCTTCAAGGCCGGTACGTTCTTTGGCGAGTTCGTTCATGGCGTTATCAGCGCGGGCGATTGTGGTTTCGGCAAAAACGAGTTTCTGGGTGACGAGGCTGGAAGTTTTGTTTTGCTCTAGCCATGCCTTCCAAAAATCTGTGGGGACATTGGTGCGACCAGCGCGGCCAAGGAGCCGGTTTTCCAACGGGTGGTAGTGTGGGTCTTGTCGGATGCCGTTGAGTGTGATGGATGCACGGGCCTGTGGAGGGGCCATAATAGGGGCATTAGCCTGAGCGCGTTCGCTCAGGCTAGGCAGGTCGTGCAGCTCGAGCCGGATGCCGGATGGGAGGCGGCAGAGAACGGTGACATGATCGGCCATAGGTTAGATTCCTGTCATGGTGACGCAGGCGACGGGGTAGAACCAGATGGTCCCCCAGCTGCCTTGCGATTTCTTTTGGCGGATGTAGGAGCTGTAGCGTTCTACCGTGTGAGCGCGGAGTTTCTCGGTGAAGGCGGTAGTGACGCTCTCTTGCCCATCAACTTCGCGTAGGAAGAGTTGCAGCTGCGTTACCTTTGTCTGGCCGCCCGAAAGTGTGCTTCCGGCTTCTGGCAGGGTTTCGATCTTCAAGTTCGGTAGGTTTTCGCGCAGTAAATCGCGGAGGGATGTGCGGTATTGGTTGCTATAAAGCAAGCATTGCTGACGCTCTGTCGGGATGACGAGTGTCAATGGGCTTTCTAACGTGACATTGCCGCCCATCTGCTCGGAGAGCTGCTGGAAGGCTTTGAGGATGTCGTTATAGACCTGCACCGGGTCGGTCATGCTCAGCCAGTCATTGCTGCCTGTGGCAGTGCCGGAAGGGCCGATTTTGGGGCTAGGTTGGATGGCCGGTGGTAGGGCGGTGTCATTGAGGGCACCGCGCAGCTGTAGGCCTTCCATACCGAATAGGCTGATGCGGTTGCTTGTTTTATTAAGGACAGAGATGGAGGCCTCATTCTTACGGGAGACCCAGTCTAGTCGGGCAGCCCCCATGCGTTCTGCTTCACGCTCACCCCATTTTGTCCATGTCTGAAAGTGGAAGGATTGACGTTGGACCCAGTTAGCGTTGGCGTCACTATCGCCGGAGCTATCATAATCGCCGTAGGAGGCTGTCTGGCCGGAGAGTTCTACGAAAGGGAATTGGGCGGTGTCTGTCAGCCAGTCGCCCTTTTGTCCCTGACCATAGATGGCTTCGGCGCGGATAGGGGTGATGATCGCTTTGATCGTGCGGGGGTCTGTATAGGTGGAGAAAATGCTCGGAATCCCTGAGTTAGGGGCCGTAGCGTTGTCGAAGGCTAAGTTATGGTCAAGGATGCCATGGACGCCGAAATCGCGTTGAAGCATGGCAGGGGAGATGGAGTAGGTCATGCGAATGCCTTAATGAGTTTTTGGGGTATAGAGATATGACAGCGCAATTAGGCCGCTACAGGGTGCATTGGGCCGGAGATGATGATGAGTTCCCCCGCTGCACCACCGCGAGAGACGACCCAGCCTGTTGGAACGGTGCCCTGTGGTGTGTTGGATGGAGAAGCGGTTTGTAAGCTGCCATCGGTTGTATTGGCGTAAACGGCTTGGCCAGCATTGGAAGCTGTTGTGGCGAGTGCCCAGAAGTCACCACCTTCTGCAAGGCTTGCGGCAAAGCCTGCGGGGAGTGTCATTGTGGCGGATTGGAGATATTGTGTCATCACGCCTTGCTGGCTGCGATAAAGGAAGCCTGCCGGTGCGGTCGTGCCGCTGTTGCTCAGGGTAATGCCGTCATCATTGCGCCATGCGAAATGAGCGATGGTGAGGCCATTATTACCCGCGACGAATCCGCCTTCTGGCGCGATGGAGGTGCGGATGGGGTTGGCACTAGCGGGGGCACCGGGGAAGCCTTGCGGCCATGTGTATGAGACTGTCTGTTGGAAATCGGACATGGAAAAGATTCCTGCTTATAGGATGGAGAGGTGATTAATAACGGCGTGGTGCGCTATAGGAGGCGGAAGCTTTATCGGCTGCGAGGGGAGCGTGAGCCGCGTTATAAGCCGGTGGAGCCATAGTGGCGAGGCGTGCATGGACAAGTGCGCGCAAGCCCGCTTGATTAACCTCTGTGAGGCTATCGGCGGCCATACCAGAGTGTTGAAGAGCGTAGCGATAAACATCCTCTGCGCTATCCATACCGTGAACATCGCCAACGAGGGGACGAACGAGGCGGCAGGCTTCTTCTGTGGCGAGGCGTAAGGCGCGGTCGGCGGCGATGGCCTTTTGAATAGCGGCGTTGAGGGCGGCTTCTTTATCTTCAGCCGGATTTTCAGCCGGTAGGTCTGTTGGTTGATGTGTTTTGATGGTTTCTGCCTCATTATGTGGCGGTGTGTTAGGAATGTCGCTCTCTATAGCGGGGGAATGTGCATCGGTTTTTGTCATGGTGGTGTGTGTCCTATTATGTGAGGGGGAAGCCGGAGAGGGAGATGAATCGTGGACGAGGACATCTGGTCCGGCTCGACCTTTTGTTACGAGAGCAATATGATTGCCTCGAATGTTAATCATGCGGCCATCATAAGGTTGGCCCCCATATGTGCCGGGTGTCATATCGGCCTCATAAGCGTAGCCGCAGGAAAGTTCTTTCTGCTCACCGGATTGGATGCGGGCGATGGCGGGGCCATCGAAAATGACCATGCCGACGGTCAGATAAGGGGCTTCAAAGAGGGCATTATCCATGGTGGCCCCAACGGTGAGTTCTCGTGGGTGGGCCTGGGCACTGGTGGGGATATGCTCCTCTAGAATAGGGAGAGAGTTAAAGCTGTCTGCTGCTTTTGCGAGTTCGTGAGGGTCACGCAGGAGGCGGTATGGCTGGTCTGGATGCAGGCCGAGTGTGTCGTAATGGGGGATTTCTCGGCCTTGATAAGTGCAGATATTAGCTTTGCTGATGGGGGTGCGCTCTACACGTAGGCGGCCATTATCATCAAAGCTGCGGACAGAGCCGCTGCGGTCATAAGCGAGGATGGTCATGGGCTCTCTTTGGAAGAAGTTGGCTCTGGCGTGGCGGAGAGGTGCTGCCAAAGGGGGTTGAAGGTGATTTCTAAAGCGGGGTCGGTCGCCCCCCAGAGATTGAGTTGAAGGAGGGTGAGTAGCCGCGTGAGAACGGGGCGCATATGAGCTTCTTGAAAGGCGGCGATTTCATCATAAAAGACGCGGATTTCTCCTGCTGAGGAGGCGTTTAACCCGTTGGGTGTAATGCCAAAGAGTTTGACTAAGGGGATGCCGGGGATGGAGGCCATGGCCTCCATAGCTTGTGCTTGGAGGTCTGCCAGCCCGGTGAGGGGCGTGGCGATGATGGAGATGTCCTCATTTTGGTGGTCGGCTACGATGATGTCTTGGCCTTCCGATATTTTCTGCATAAAGGAGGCGCGGCCTGTGATGGAGGTTGTGGGGTCTGCTTCATCGCTGGTGCCGGTGGCCATGAGGCCGCCCATGTCGGTTTTTAAAACCAGTTTGGAGAAGTTGGCGGTGATGTTGCTGATGCTGTTCCGTGTTCGTAAGAAATTATGAACATACGGACGTAGCTGTTGGGTGAGGCTCATACCGCCAAAATTGAAGGAAGGTTTAAAAAGGTCTGACACGCCGTAGGGGATCATGCTGATGAGACGGTCGCGATGGACGAGGCAGCCTTGCACCCACCAATTACGGGGGCGGTAATAATCATCTTGTAGGGGGGAGTCTGCATTATAGGCGTTGGGGGTTGTCCAAATGGGCTCGATTGTTTTTAGCCCGGCAAGTGTGCCTTTGCGGACGCCGTTGGAGGTGAGGGGGAGGGGGAGGGTTTGGCCGTATGTTGTGCGGGGTGTGTCAGCCATATTTAGCCAAATATGGCCGATGCCGTAGAGTAGGCTATCAAGGATTTGTTGGTGGAGGAGTTCGCGAATATTGAGTCGTTTCATTTCGACTTCAAGCGCGTGGAGGCGGGTTGTAGGGTCTTGAGGGATTCCGGGAGGGGGACAATCGGCAGGATTATGTGTGCTAAGGCTAATCCATTCTCGCGTAGCTTCACGGGCGATGACATCGCAAGGTTTGCGGAATTCGGCGCGTTGGGCCATTTGAGCGAGGGTTGGGTAGCCAAGAAAGCCCAAACCATCGGCCATCCAAGAGGGTTGGGAGGTGGTTTGGCCCATAGCCCAACTGGTGATGTCTGCTGTGGTGCTAGGCGCGGCATCGGAGCCAAGAGGGGTGGGGCGGTTATAACCTTCTGGCACGATACCCGGTGGTGGTTGGTAGGGCATGAAGTGTGAGGTTGTGTTGGGGGAGAGGGTGGGTGGCTCGGTGCGTCTTAGGCGTTTGAGCCATGAGACAGGCGTTTTATGAGGGGTAGTAGGGTGGCGTGGTGGAGGGGGGTCTTGCCTGTTATGAGAGGGGGTGGGCTGCTTCTTGGTAAAGAGGCGTGTTAGGGAGAAGCCGGACATGAGAAAGACCTATCTTTAACGGGGAGGACATTGGTTTATGGGATGGTTAGATTGGAAAGCGCCGCCGCAACGCATTGCAGCACGGATGTTATGGTTGGCTGTTTGTGCTGGTGTGGTGTTGGGTGGGGCTGTGGGTGGTTTTATTTTATGGGGGATAATGGCTGGGCAGTGAGGATTAGTGTGGCTAGGCAAAACGTGAGAAGTCCGGCAGGGGGGTGTGGTTGGTAATGAGGCCGTCCAACGCGTAGCGAAGCGCATCGATATAATGGTTATTGGCGTCTTCAATATGGGGGAGGATGTCGCCGGTGAGAGGGTCAGTTTTATAGCGATAGAGGCGGAACTCCCGTGCGGTTTCTACGCAGCGTGGATGGATATGGATGGCGCGGAATGATTTGAGACGCTCTATGCCGTCTTGCACGCTGCCGGGCCATTTTTTGGCGGATGTGATACGGAAGTGATGGCGGTTTTTGAGGTAATTGATGGTTTCGGGGCGGGCATTATCGGCGCGGATAGGCCAATGACGGATGGCGGGGAGTGTCTCGAAGAGGGAGGGGAGTTGGTCTAGGGGGATGTTTGTGCCGCCAGCCTCATAGTCGATATGGAGGATATCGTCATGGATGAAGCAGCGGACGAGAGCGGTGGGGTCCCGTGAGAAGCCCCAATCTACACCGAAATAGAAGCGGCAAGATTCGGGAGTGGTGAATGATTTTATGCTGACGCGGTCGGGGAAGATGAGGGCATCATGATGCTGTTGGTAATCTCCTTCCCAAATATGGTCGTAATCTTGTGGGCGTAATGTTTGGTCGCGTTTTCGTTCCTCATTCAAAACATTTGGGAACCAAGGGTTGTCGGACCAGCGTGCGTGGATGGTGATGATGGAGGGGTCATCCTCATGAGAGGGGTTACGCATGAAGGCATCGACAGGGTCGGAAGGGTGGTTGGGGTTCCAGCTGAACCAGATTTCTGAACCGGGCTTGCGGATGGTGGGGCGGAGGAGTTTGAGGGAGTGGGCGGAGAGGGATTGGGCTTCTTCCACCCATGCGATGTTCATGCCTTCGAGTGATTTAATGGTTTCGGCGTTATGGGTTTGCATGCCTTGGAACAAGATGACGCCTCCGCCGGGGGTGATGATTTCTCTCTCTTTAATGGTGAAGTGGTGGTGTAATCCTAGCCGGTTGATTGTGTCGCAAAGTAACTGATGAACAGATGTTGCGAGGGATTTTTGGATTTCGCGGATGCAGACAGCGCGGAGGCCGGGGTGGAGTGTGGCTTGTTCGATTAATAAGCCGGCGAAGAAGTGGGATTTGCCGGAGCCGCGGCCGCCCCAGATGCCCTTATAGCGTGATGGTTTGAGCAAGGGAGCAAAGGCACGTGGGGTGGTGATGGTGAGGTGGGTCTGAGGCGGCATGAGGGTTTACCCCTTCATTAAGGTATCAGTTTTATTATCTGGAGGAGGGGTGTTGGGGTCGATAATGACGCGTTGGATAGTGTGAAGGGGGCCGCCCTCTTGGCCAGTATGTTCGACTGTTTGTCGTTCACCATAGCGTTTGGGCGCGCGCCGGGCCATAAGCCAGCGAAGTGTGTCGAACCGGAGTTTAAAGAGGTTGACGGTGGCGGTGTCGGCTTTATCGGGCAGGGTTGCAAGATGAGAGAGGATTTTGGCCTCTAAGCTATCAGCTGAGAGGTCTCTTGCATGGCGGTAGCGGGGAAGGAGGGCTGGTTTTTTGTATAGCCAGCGATAGAAGCTACGGAGGGTGGGGCGATGTGTGCCAGAGCAGATGTCATGCAAGGGGTGGCCGAGCATGAGGTCCTCCATCATTTCATCAAAGAGAGATTGTGAGAACGTGACGGGCTTTTTGCGCTGTGTCTTCATGTAAGGTGTTTGAGATGTGCAGAGTGGCGAATGGGCCGACCAGAGAAAAGGGGGAGGCGTTTGCTCTCTAGCGTGCTGATTTGTAGTTCCCTATGGGTGCGGAGGCGGAGCTGAGTGAGTGTTAGAGCGGAGATATAGGCGTCCTCTGCTATGACGGCATTGCGTTGTTTGAGGAAGGGGATGGCTCTAATGACAGCATTTTGTTTCAGGCCCAAAATAAGTTCATCGCGCCAGCTAAGGGGAATGTCAGCTCTATGATGGAGGTCTGGTGCTTCATAGAGGGGGCAGAGAACGAGGCGGGGGCCGTCCTCGGCTAAAACGACGCAGCGGCCGCGTTTGGTTGTGACAATGCGACCGCGTCCGAGCGGCTGCTCGGCGGTAGAGAGGGCCTGTGCCATAAGAGACATCCGTTTTTTAGAGAAGGAATATGTGGGATGAGCCGTATGAAAGGGGCTCTATCGACCAGATTCTAGGTGCCGGGTTGCGGCAATAAAAAAGCCGTATGCCTTATTGGCACACGGCTCGCGATGATGAGGTTTTTATAGGGGAAAGCGGGCGGGCTGTCAATGAGAAAATGAGGTGGTGGTGATTTTATTTAGGAGCGTAGTTCAACAGCGGTGATTTTCTGCGGTTTGTTGAGGATATGTTCGCCATGTTGGATGATTTTTTGCATGCCTTTAGGGGCGATATTATAGGTTTTGGAGAGGGTGGGAATATCTAACCCTTGGCGGTGTTGTCGGGCGATATGGACGGCTTGGCGGGCTTTGGCGCGCCGTTGTTCTAGCCAAAAATCAGCGAGCATCTCTAGCGTGGTGGCGCAGTCATCGGCGGCTTTTTTGCGGGCGCGATCGGGGTGGAGATTAGGGTAGAGTTTGGAGCCGAGTGAGGTAAAGGACCATCCCAACCCAAGTAAATTGACGAGGAGTTGATGCCGCTCGCGCCCTGCATGGCGGCGGAATGCTTTAAGGCGGCCCCACGCTTTGCCTTGTAGGGCGTTAAAGGTGAGGACATTTCCTGCGAGGGCAGGGGCTCCGCCATCTTTCATGATGTCGAGATAGCCATGCTCGGCCAACATCCAATCTTTAACCCATTGTTCTGCCTCCGAAATTACTTCAGCTTTGAGGCGTGAAGAAAGCGCGCCTAGGGTATTGGCGCGGCGGCGGCGGCGGCCAAGGGTCTCATAATCGACCTTGCGTGTGCGTTCCCGTGTGGGGGTGGTGATAAGATGGGTGGTGCGTGACAAAGGACGACTCCTCAAAAATGAATCATGATGGGGTAGAGGCGTGGGTTTTTGAGAGGATGGTGTGGGTATTTTTCCTTATAAAAGATGTGTAAGCGACATCTAGCCGAGGAACAGTTTTAAAATGCGGGGAAATATCCTCGAATGTCAAGTTAAATTAGGGGAAAATCCCGTATAGACATTTTTTTTGGAATTAGGGATAATTCCCGCATGTCTATTGAATCGTTATTGAATCTTCTTGATACGCTTTTGGATGAGCAGGGTCTTTCAGATAGACGGGCTTGTTTGAAGGCGCGTGAGATTAATCCTGCTGTTGGGGTGGATTTTTTGCGGGATATGCGCCGGAGAAAACATCTACCGCGGACGGATAAATTGGCGGCTTTGGCGCAAGTGCTTGGTGTGCCGGTGAGTCGTTTGGTAGCGGAAATTAGCCATAAGGGGGAAGAAGACGCAGCGCAGGCCTCTGATGGGGCGTCTGCGCCTTCTTTGCCAGTAGCGCAGATTCAAGTTTGTGGAGAGGTGCAGGCTGGAGTGTGGAAAGAGGCGCAGGAATGGCCTGTGCTGGACCGTTATGCCATTACGATCCCGCAGGATTCGGCATATCCAGGGCTAAAGCGTTATGGGCTGATGGTGAAGGGGCAGTCCATGAATCGGGTGTTTCAAGAAGGTTCGGTGGTGATTGTCATTAATTTCTCCGAATTGGGGCGTAGGCCGCGGAATGGGGATTATGTGGTGGCGATGCAGCGCTCGGATGTTTCGGATAGTTTTGAAGCAACGATTAAGGCGGTGCAGATTAAAGCGAGTGGGCAGATGGTATTATGGCCGCAAAGTACGGAGCCGGAGTTTCAGGCTCCTTTGATTCTACCGGGGCCTGAAACGACTGTGTGCCATAGTGCGGCGGAAAGCCCGAATGTAACGATTTTAGCGTTGGTAGTGGGGAGTTATATGCCTATGCCCAAGGCGTCCTTTTAAAGGCGTTATCCCATATTAGGATGGTATGAGGATGAACGCGAAGCCTAAAGGTGATGGGGAGGAGGGGATACGGCGCATCCTGCATGTGGATATGGATGCGTTTTATGCGTCTATCGAGCAACGGGATAATCCAGCATTACGGGGGCGGCCTGTGGCGGTGGGGCGTGCTGTGGGACGGGGTGTGGTAGCGGCAGCGAGTTATGAGGCGCGTGCTTATGGGGTGCGGTCTGCTTTGCCCTCCCATAAAGCGTTGGAGCGGTGCCCGGAATTGATTTTTGTGCCGCCGCGTTTTGAGGTTTATCGGGCGGTATCGGCCCAGATTCATGACGTTTTTAGGCGTTATACGCTGATGATTCAGCCCCTTGCATTAGATGAAGCTTATTTGGATGTGACGGAACAATGGGCGGCTTATGGCTCGGCCACGGCGATTGCTGAGGCGATTCGGCGTGAGATTCAGAAAGAGACGGGTTTAACGGCATCAGCGGGGGTGTCGTATAATCGCTTTTTGGCGAAATTGGCGTCTGGGCAGCGGAAGCCTAATGGGTTGTTTGTGATTCCTCCTCAGCGGGGGGCGGCGTTTGTAGCGGATTTGCCGGTGGAGAGGTTTCATGGTGTGGGGCCTGCGACAACGGCGCGGATGCATAAGCTTGGGATTTATACGGGAGCGGATTTAAAGACATGGAGTGTGGCGGCGTTGCGTCAATATTTTGGGAGTTCTGCTCAGTTTTATCATGATATTGCGCGGGGGGTGGATTATCGACCGGTTGAGGTGAATAGGCCGCGCAAATCTTTGGGGACGGAGACGACCTTTGCGCGTGATGTAGAGGCGTGGGAGAGCCTTGCTGCTACATTGGAGGGGATTGTTGCGAAGTTGATAATGGCGTGTGAGCAGAAGTCCATTGCGGGGCGAACGGTGACGTTGAAGTTGCGTTATGCGGGGTTTCATACAGTAACGCGGGCGCGTTCGGCTCCGTTTCCGATTGTGGAGGGGGCTGTGTTACGGCGGATGGCTTTGGAATTATTGCGTAGTTTCTTCCCGTTGGAGCGGCCTATCCGTTTGCTTGGATTAACTATTTCTGCTCTTGGGGTGCGGGATGAGGTAGTGCCGGTGCAGATGGGGTTATTTGAGGAATAGAGGTTAAAAAAGGGATAGTTGTTTATGGAGTGGAGAGCGTAGATGATGGGGTGTGCCCCATGGCTAGTCATGGTGGCGAATCCTTAGAAGGGAGGGGCTTATGAGTGAGTTCCCAAAAAATGCGGCGGCGCGTGTTACGCTGAATGATGGGCAGACGATGCCGTGGATTGGCCTTGGTGTGTGGGAAACACCGCCGGATAAAACGGCTGAGGTGGTAAAGACGGCGATTGATGTTGGGTATAAGGCCGTTGATACAGCGCGGCTTTACCGCAATGAGGCGGGTGTTGGGGATGGTTTGCGTGATCATCCTGATATCTTCGTGACAACGAAAGTATGGAATGATGAGCAGGGTTATGATGCGACCTTGCGGGCTTTTGATGAGAGTGCGCGTTTATTAAAACGTGATGTTGTGGATTTATATCTCATCCATTGGGCGATGCCGCAGCAGGGTTTATATGTAGAGACATGGAAGGCTTTGATTGAGCTGAAAAAGCAAGGGCGTGTGCGCTCTATTGGGGTTTCTAATTTTGAGAAAGACCATCTCCAGAAGATTATTGAGGAGACGGGTGTTGTCCCCGCAGTGAATCAGATTGAGATTCATCCTGTGTTTCAACAAGAGGCGTTGCGGGCTTTCCATAAAGAGGTTGGGATTCAGACAGAGGCATGGCGGCCCTTGGGGAAGGGGACGGTGTTAGATAATGAGGTGATTGGCCGTATTGCGAAGCGGCATCATAAAAGCCCTGCCCAAGTGATTCTGCGGTGGCATTTGCAGAATGAGGTTATTGTCATCCCTAAATCGGTGCATCGGGAGCGCATGGCAGAGAATGTGGCGTTGTTTGACTTTGTTTTGACAGCCGATGAAATGGCGGCGATACGGACGCTTGACCGCTCTGATGGGCGGATGGGAGCGGACCCGGCTCATCCGGTATTTTAGGCGGGGAGGGCGTTCCTTCAATAAGGGGACGCCCTTTTTAGTGAGGAGTTAGATGTCCAAAAGCTCGACAGAGCGGGCTTGTTCTTGAATGAACTGGAAGCGAAGTTCCGGCTTGCGCCCCATGAGGCTTTCGATGCGGTTGCGCGTGAGGAGGTTCTCTTCCGTGGGGACGGTAACGCGCAACAGGGTGCGGCGTGTGGGTGACATGGTGGTTTCTTTAAGGTCGGAGACGGGCATTTCTCCAAGGCCTTTAAAGCGAGAGATTTCGACCTTAGCGTTAGGCTTAAAGTCTGTTTTTAGACGGCGGTCGCGGTCGAGATCATCCATGGCGTAGATGGTTTTGCTGCCATGAGTGAGGCGATAAAGAGGGGGTTGGGCGAGGTAAAGATGGCCTTGCCGGACGAGGTCGGGCATCTCGCGGAAGAAGAAGGTCATCAATAAGGAAGCGATATGGGCACCATCGACATCGGCATCTGTCATGATGATGATGCGGCCATAGCGGAGTTTGGAGAGGTCTAATGTTTTGCCAAAGCCGCAGCCCATGGCCTCGATGAGGTCGCGTAGCTCGGTATTGGTGCGGAGTTTTTCTTGCGTGGCGGAGGCGACATTGAGAATCTTGCCGCGTAGGGGGAGGACGGCTTGTGTTTCTCTATCGCGCGCTTGGCGGGCGGAACCACCGGCGGATTCCCCCTCAACAAGGAAAAGCTCGGTCTCATGGGCGTTGCTGCGGGAGCAGTCGGTTAATTTGCCGGGGAGGCGTAGGCGGCGCGTGGCGGTTTTGCGTGTTGTCTCACGAGCTTCACGGCGGCGGAGGCGTTCTTCAGCGCGTTCAACAATATAGCTGACGAGGTTATCAGCTTGCTGGGGATTGCCACCGAGCCAATGGTCGATGCGGTCGCGCAGGGCACCTTCCACCAAGCGGCTGGCTTCTTGTGTGGTGAGGCGGTCTTTCGTTTGGCCTTGGAATTGGGGGTTACGGATAAAGACAGAGAGGCGGGCATTGATGGTGCCGAGAATATCCTCGGCTGTAATGGCGTTGGAGCGGCGGATTTTGCGTTGGTCGCCCCAGTTGCGAAACCCTTTGACAAGGGCAGCGCGGAGGCCATTTTCATGCGTGCCGCCTTGGGGGGTGGGGATGGTGTTGCAGTAGGAGATGAGGGTGCTGCTGCCTTGGTCTAAAAAGGCGATGGCCCATTCGACACGGCCGCCGGGTTGGCCATCTGCGGCGATGGGGAGGTCGGCTTGGCCAGCCCAAAGGGGGGTTAGCAGAGAAGGGGTGGAGCCGAGGTCATCTTTCAGGGCATCTTCTAGCCCATTAGGGTAGGAGATGACAGTATGGGCAGGCGGGGCGTTTTCCCCCTTGAGGAGGTCTGCTGCGCAAGACCATGAGATGCTCACACCATGAAAAAGGGCGGCTTTAACTTGGCATTGGCGGTAAAGGCGTTGGGGTGAAAAATGGAGGGGGCCGAAAATCTCGCTATCGGGGGTGAAGCGGACCATAGTGCCGCGTTTGATAGCGGGTTTGGTATTTTCTAGCGTACTGGTGGTGTGGCCGCGTGAGAAGGTTTGTCGCCAGCCTTTGCGGTTGCGATAGACTTCTACCTCTAAATGGGAGGCGAGGGCATTGACAACAGAGCTGCCCACACCATGCAAGCCGCCAGAGGTAGCGTAGGATTTACCAGAGAACTTACCACCAGCATGGAGGGTAGTGAAAATGACCTCTAGGGCGGATTTTTCTGGGAAGCGAGGGTGAGGATCGGTGGGGATGCCGCGTCCATTATCGCGGACCATCAGGGTATGGGCGTCTTCGAGATGGACCTCGATAAGCGTTGCATGGCCTGCTACGGCTTCATCCATAGCGTTATCGATGATTTCAGAAGCGAGGTGATGATAGGCGGTATCATCTGTGCCGCCGATATACATGCCGGGGCGACGGCGGACAGGCTCTAACCCTTCGAGAACTTCAATAGACTCGGCATCATATGTATGAGGAGATGAGGGGTTGGAGGGGCTGGGTAGCTCGTCCTGTCCGAACATATCGGCCATTCTGTGGTCCTGTTTTAGATGATGTGTGTGGATGTCCTAGCGGCGGCGGGTGCGGGTACGATGAGGGACACTGGGGGCGGTGCAACTCTCGTAAGAGGCAGGTTGGGCGATGTCTTTAGCCTCGGCATAATGGGCGAGATCGGAGCTTGAATCGTCTAGGGCATCAACCTCATCATACATAGGGACGCGCTGGGCGCAGAAGGCTGTGCCTGATTTGAGGCCGCCGAGTGATTGTACATCAGCAAGCTGGGTGATGTAATCATCGTGCTTTCTTTGAGCTTGGCTGCCAAAGGTACGGCGGAAATAGGAATCGAGGTGTTTTTCTGATTCAGTAAGGATGGGGAGGAAGCGGGTGATGAATTGGTTATAGCGATCTTGCGTATGGCAGGAGAGAGCTGTGACCATGAGCTCGGATTTGAGGCCAGCAAGATTAAAGGCTGAGTGGTCTGCCTCTGATGTGTGGCAGGCAGCCCCATAAGCTGCGGGCAAGCCGGAACAGAGTAACGCAGTAGAAAGAGCTAGCCCTGTTTTAAGAAAGGCTAGGCGGCGAAACAGAAGAGACATTTAGAAAACTCCCGCAAACAGGTCTTTCGCCTCTTATCATGCTCTTGGGGGAAAGTCTGCCCCTTTGGTGGTAGGAGGGAGGAAAGAAATATACGAGATTGCATTCTCATGAGTGCGTTGAGAGCGTATCGTGCCGGTGCGAATCTGCCACATGAGGGGATATCTCTGATGGGGCCTTGGATAGTGACGTGTTTTGAAGGAGTGTGCTGTGCAGCATAATAGCGTTTTATTAAAAGGATTGATGGGGGCGGCTTTGCTCGCTTTTAGTGGATGTGCGGGGAATCAATCACGGACATCAGAGACGGCGATGCTACCGAATCCTTTTGCGAATGAGAAACGGGCGGCGCGGTGTGAGGTGTCGCCTTTACAGACAGATGCTACAGGGCGGATGAGTGTGACGATGACCGTGCTGGCAGGTGATGGGGGTATGTGCCCCTTTGCTGTCAGTAAAGGTGGTGGTGGGAGCTATGTTTCCTTTGGGGTAGTGCCGGCCCCAGAGCATGGGAAGGTTTTTCTCTATAGCTATGATAACCGGACTTATGTCGAATATACGCCTGCGGTGGATTATAAGGGGGATGATTCTTTCTCTGTGGAGTTAATCCCTGCTCATGCACAACCGCGCCGTATGGTGGCAGTGCAGGTGCATGTTGAGCAACCTGCTGGTGTTGCCGCTGTAGCTGCTGGGGAGGTGAGTAAAAAATCTGTGGTTGTCGCGCATAAGAGGCGCGTTGTGGCCCATAAAGCGGTCACTAAGGCAGCACAACCTAACGTGAAGAAGTAAGAGATTATGCGGATGGAGGTTTGTAGGGCTTCATCCGCATATAAATTAGTTAGGTGACTATAAAGAAACCGGCATAGTGTGTGGCTATGCCGGTTTCTTTGTTAGAGAGAATATTGATAGGGAATGTTACTGGAAGTCGATTTCCACACGGCGGTTTTGTGGTTCTGCTTTACCGGGACGTGTGGAGACGAGCGGTTGGGTATCGCCATAGCCATGGATGTCGATTACCCCAGAGGGAACACCATCACGAATCAGCTCCGCTTTGACGCTTTGGGCACGGCGTAGCGAAAGGGCCATGTTGTAGCTGCTCGCTTTTTTGCTGCCGGGGTGAACGGCAGAGGAATCGGCATGGCCATTTACTTGGATGCGAGTAAATTGCGCGGAAGTAGAGTTACGCGCGGCGGTCTCTACGATTGAGCGGGCGCGATCGGATAATGTATCGCGGTCCCAATCGAAAAAGACAAGATAGGTGCGAATGGGGGCAGGGGCTGGGGCAGCAATGGTTTGTGTTGGTTTGGGCGGTGGGGGGGCCGGGTTGAACTCATACCGCAAGCCAAGCATTAAAGAGTGGTTGAAGTCAGTCCGGCTGCTACGGCGGCCGCCTACAGGACCGCTATTTGTATTGGCGATGTTATAGCTCGCTTCTGCATAATGACGGTGATGGCCCGTAATAGTGTAGAAGCGATATTCCATCGTGGTGGAAAGGCCAACGACCCACGGGATAGGGAGGGATGTCCCGAAGATACCTTGGTAAGCAAAGCCGTTAGCACCATCATCTACACGCTGACGGAAGCCTTTATTGGCTCCTGTCCCTTGGATGGTGGTGTTTGTGAATTGCCGTGCATAGCCAATACCAAAGCCGAAATAGGGGTAAATCCAATTCTGGCCGATATCCATATCAAATAAGGCGTTCGCCATGCCGCCATATTTTTGCTGATGGCCGTGAGCGGTGGAGCTGAAGCCGGGGGAGTGGAAGCGGGAGAGACGGTTATTACGGTAGTTCCCTTCGACTTCCACACGGAAACCGTTGCCTAGCCCCCAGCCGATGCTACCGAGGCCGGTGATGCCTGTCGTATAATCATCACGACCATGGGGAAAGAGCTTTGTATGTGGGTTGACAGTCTGTGATTGGTTGAAGCTTGCTCCAGCGGCTCCAGCAACATAGAGGCCGCGGACGGGTTGCGCTTTTGCCGCACCAAACGCCATGGCTGACAGGCAGGCGACACAGGCACCACGGGCCAGCAGTGATGTAATGGAGGTGCGTGCAGTCATGTAATTACTCTCCAACCAGACAGATGGTTATTCTTTTCTCTGAAAATGGAGGCAAAAGCAATGGAGGAACTGGCCATAGTAGCATTTGGCCGCATCGAATGAGAGGAAATGTGGCCTATTGGTTACAGGTTGGTGGCTGTGGCGTTTGTGAACAAGGTTGTTTGTTTAGTGGATACGCCGGGTGCCGAGTTCTTTTTCTAGGGGGTGGGTGATGTCGGGGACATCAATCTCAATAACCCAGAGGTCAGGGTCAAAGCGTTTTTGGCGTTCGAGATAGTGCATTGCTTGTTGTGCGGTAGATTCTGTGGCGGTGGCTGTGAAATTATGGCGATGCCAACTTGTATCATCTTCTTGTAAAATGGCGGTTTGGCCGTCCCTGGCGGTGAGTATGATAAAGATGCTGCCAGCATCTTCATCGCCTTTATGGGCAATAACGGCGATGAGGCCATTTTGGTTGAGGCGGCGTAATGTGGCGCGTATCCAAAAGCCGGATTTAAGACCGTGGACCATGGGGAGTTTCTTTCTGCAATGGAGGGGGTTAGGGAGCGTTTATGGTGGGGGTGCTGAATAGGGCAGCCTGATAAAAATGCGGCTTAGAGAGTACAGTGAGGGCGGTGGAGAGGTCGGTTATTGTGGGGGGAGAGGGGGGGCAAATAGCGCGGAGGGCAAGGCGTGTATCGGCTGGACTATCCTCATGGATGAGATGTGCTTGTTGTAGGGTCGTGGCCATTAGGGAGTGCCCTTCTTGCAAAGCAGAGAATTGGGCTTTGAGAGAATAATGGCTTTGTGGGGTGGTGCAGATAGAGGGAATGACCCCAAGCCCTTGTAAACTCCACCCTTGGGGGGCGTTCAGCCGTGCCCATGAGAGGGCAAGATGGCCCCCATTAGGTAGTGTGGTGGAAATCTGAACCATACCTTTGCCAAAGCTTGAGCTGCCAATAATGATGGCACGGTGGTGGTCTGCCAAGGCGGCGGCGAGGATCTCGGCCGCACTGCCTGTATTTTTATCGACTAAAAGGGCGAGGGCTGTGTTGTTGGTGAGGTCTCCGCCTTGGATGCTCCATACATGGTTGGATTCAGGAGCGCGGCCGTCCGTTGTGGTAATAACGCCGTGATCTAAAAAGAGGGCGGCGGTCATAACGGCTTGTTGGAGGATGCCGCCGTGATTTCCTCTCAGGTCTAGCACAAGGCCGGGATGGGAGGGGATGTGTGTTTTTGGCGGGGAGGCGTGGGGAAGGTCACCCTCTAAGGTTGTCGGAGGGAAAAAGGCGGAGAGATATTGGCTGATTTCCTCGGCTGTGTGAGGCAAAAACTGCGTTACATGCAGGAGGGGAAGGTGGCCGATATGGTCTGGGAAGACGCTTTCTTCCCCCATAAGAGAGAGGGTGAAATTACGGGTGAGTTTTTGGCCATCTTGGAGGCGGAAGCTTAGCTGTATGGTGCTCCCTTTTGGCCCGGTAAGGGCTTTTTGAAGGTCTTTTAATGGGGTGTTGCGGGTGCTGTGATGGTTGATGCTGATGAGCCTATCGCCGGGTGTGATGCCAGCATCCCATAGCGGGCTATTGAGGTTGATAGCCGCAACAGCGGGGAAGTGTGCGTGTGATTGACGGAGTGTGAGGCCCACGCTGGCTATAATGGTTTGGGGAGGTGTTGGAGGAGATGTGGTGTGTGTAGGCGGTTGGTAGCGAGAATAGGGGTCTAGTTGGGTGAGCAGCCCATTGAGGAAAAGGGTTAGGCAGGTTTCATCCTTATAAGGATAGAGATTGGGGAGGCTATGACGTAGGGTCGCGATGAAGCGCGTGCTGAGTTGGCTCCAGCCGAGGATGTCATCTTTATGGGGAGTAGGCTCGTCTAATAGCCGTTGAGAGCCATAAAAGAGCGTGAGATGGGAGGGGGTTGTGTGGGAGGTAGGCTCTATCGTGAGGGTGAGATTGATGTGAGCTGTAAGAGGAGAGGAGGCTTTAACAAGGGCGTGCATTCCCCAGAGGCATAGATTCTGTGGGGTTTGAGGTGTGAGTAGCCGCGGCATCATGAAGGTAAGGGCAGCGGCGAGTGTTTGTTGTGTTTGTTGGTCTTCCGCATCCAGAGTGATGGGAGGAGGGGGTGGTGTTATAGCAGGCGCGGGGGAGCTTAGAGGGGACGAAGGCGTTTTTTGTGAGGATATATGTGGGTGTGTCTGGGCGTCTGGTGTGAGGCGTTGGATGAAGTGACGCCAAAAATTAGAGGATGCCGCCTGTGCAGAGGCTGAGCTTGTTAATCCTGCTGTGAATAAAGCCCCGCACAGGGTAAGCAGTGCCGGGGGCATCAAAAGGGAGCGCAGGCAACGGGCTGACATCATATGAGGCGATGCTACATAAGGGTGAAAGGGGGCTGGAGGTGAGGGATACGCTGCAGCCTGCAAGAGGCGCAACAGATGAGGCCTACTAAGTAGGGAGAGAGGGTTTCTCCAAGGGGTACTTAGAGGGTCTCTCTCCTATTATGCGGTATTCTTTATAGAAGGAAAGTTAAAAAGGCATATCGTCTTCGCTTAGGGGTGTTGTGGGGGTTTTGGTTTTAGGCGTACTTGCCTTGCGTTTTGTCGTTGTACTAGAAGCACTCGCTTTTTTGGCGGGTGCTTTTTTCTTAGCGGTTGTTGTGGTTTTTTTCGTGGTTGTTTTTTTGGTGGTAGTCTTTTTTGTAGCTGTTTTGCGCCCGCCCTTTAGGGGTTTGCCTTTTTCATCCAATAAGGCGAGGGCTTCTTCTAGGGTAATATCATCCATTGAATCCCCTTTAGGGAGGGTGGCGATGAGTTGCCCATGCTGTACATAGGGGCCGAATCGGCCTTTGCGGACCATAACGGCTTCACCATCCTTGGGGTGTGTGCCTAATGTGCGGATAGAGGCGAGTTTTTTGGCTAAGGCATCAACAGCGCGATTGAGCCCGATGGTGAGGACGTCATCATCTTTGCTGAGCGTGCCATAAATGCTGCCCATTTTTACGAAAGGTCCGAAGCGGCCTAAGCCTGCGGTGATCATTTCGCCTGTTTCTGGATGGGGGCCAACCTCGCGAGGGAGGGAGAGGAGGCCGATGGCTTCTTTAAGGGTGAGTTCCTCTCCGTTGCGGTCTTTGGGGATGGTGGCGCGTTTAGGTTTGGCTTTTTTATCCTCTGGGTCGGGTTCGCCACGTTGGACATAAAGACCGTAAGGGCCACGGCGGAGGGTGATGTCCTCCCCAGTGGCGGGGTCATGGCCGAGCAGGCGCATCCCATCGGGGAGGGCGGTGTCCTCGCCATTATCAACGGTGAGAGGCCGTGTGGTGCGACATTCTGGATAGTTGGAGCAGCCAAGGAAGGCCCCATGACGCCCTAATTTGAGGCCGAGCCGCCCATCCGTGCAGGAAGGGCAATGGCGCGGGTCGCTGCCATCTGGGCGGGGGGGGAAGAAATGATTGCCGAGGTCTTGATCCAACGCATCAATTACATCGGAGATTTTGAGGTCTTTTGTTTTGGCAACGGTTGCAGAGAAGTCCTGCCAGAACGCGGACATGACATCATGCCAATCGGCTCGACCATCGGAAATATCATCAAGTTGCGTCTCAAGCGAGGCGGTGAAGCCTGTATCGACATAGCGTTGGAAGAAGGAGGTGAGGAAGGCGGTAACGAGCCGACCGCGATCCTCTGGGATAAAGCGGCGGGCCTCGAGACGGACATAGTTGCGGTCGCGCAGGACGCTGAGGATGGACGCATAGGTGGAAGGGCGACCGATGCCGATTTCTTCCATCTTTTTAACGAGAGAGGCCTCGGAGTAGCGCGGTGGTGGTTGGGTGAAATGTTGCTCGGCTTTGACGTCTTTTGTGTTTAGCGAGTCGCCTTCTGCCATCGCGGGGAGGAGGCGATTTTGGTCGTCATCGTTGCTTTTGTCTTTATCGTCATGGCCTTCGATATAGAGTTTTAAAAAACCATCAAAGGCGATGATGGAGCCTGTAGCACGCAGGAGGGTTTGGTCGGTATTATCGCCGATGGTAATGGCTGTTTGGTCGAGTTCTGCCGATTGCATTTGAGAGGCGACAGAACGCTTCCAAATCAGCTCATAAAGGCGTTTTTGGTCCGCTGTGAGGACGGCAGCAACGGCATCGGGCGTGCGAGATACATCGGTGGGGCGGATGGCCTCGTGGGCTTCCTGTGCGTTTTTGGCTTTTGTGGCGTAAGAGCGGGGTTTGGCGGGGCAGTAATCCTTGCCGAAAGCTGTGTTGATATGGGAGCGGATGGCTTGTACTGCCTCTGTGGCCATTGTAACGCCATCGGTACGCATATAGGTGATAAGGCCGACCGTCTCGCCATTGAGGTCCACCCCTTCATAAAGCTGTTGAGCGGTGCGCATGGTGGTTTGTGCGCTCATGCCCAGCTTGCGGGAGGCTTCTTGCTGGAGGGTGGAGGTGGTGAAGGGCGGGGCGGGGTTGCGGCGTGTGCGTTTGCGCTCAATCTTGCGGACGCTGAGAGCCGAGGTGCGGACGAGGTCACGCGCTTTATGGGCTGTAGCTTCATCAGGAAGGGCGAATTGGTCGAGCTTTTTGCCTTCAAGATGGGTTAATTTGGCGGAGAAATCGGCCTTTTTAGGTGTGGTAAAGAGGCCTTCCACACTCCAATATTCTTTTGCTTTAAAGACTTCAATCTCTGCTTCTCGTTCGCAGATGAGGCGTAGGGCCACAGATTGGACGCGCCCTGCACTGCGGCTGCCGGGTAGCTTGCGCCAGAGGACGGGGGAGAGGGTGAAGCCAACGAGATAATCTAGCGCACGGCGGGCGAGATAAGCATCAATAAGGGGGCGGTCTAGCGTGCGGGGGGCCTTCATGGCCGCGGCGATGGCGTTTTTGGTGATTTCGTTAAACGTGACGCGCTCGACCTCAATGCCTTTGAGGAGTTTCTTTTCTTCTAGTGCGCTGCGGACATGCCATGAGATGGCCTCGCCCTCTCTATCAGGGTCGGTAGCGAGAATGAGTTTGCTAGCCCCTTTGAGGGCTTTGGCAATGGCGGTGATTTGCTTGGAGCCGCGCTCATCAGTTTGCCACGACATAGCGAAGTTCTCGTCCGGGCGGACGCTGCCATCTTTTGGGGGGAGGTCCCGCACATGGCCAAATGAGGCGATGACAGTGTAGTCGCTGCCGAGATAACGGTTGATGGTTTTTGCCTTGGCGGGGCTTTCGACAACCACAACATTCTTCACGGCCATGAGTTTTTCCCGGTCTTTGATGTCTTAACTGACGATTCGGCAGTTGGGCGTTGCCCGTTAGCTGAGAGTGGTCAGGGTGCCGTCCTCGTGGCGTTGGATGGCACCATTTATCTCCAGCTCAATGAGTATGGCTGCAACTGCTGAGATGGACAACTGACAGCGTGAGGCAATCTCGTCAACCGTGGAGGGGGTATGCGCGAGGAGGGAGAGTATATTTTTTTTATCGGAATCGTTGTTTTTATCGTTCGGTATGGTGGGGGATGGCGATTGGGGTGGGGAGGTGGGCGGCGTTGATATTGGTGATGTTGATACTGCTGCTGCCGGTGGTAGCGGTGCCGGTGGGGGTGGTGCAAAGAGGGAGGCTTGCCGTGCGGGTGGTCGCTCCCATGCGGCGGGATTATGGGCTGATAAGGGGGTATTATTGAGGTGGGTTAGGATATCTTGGTAACGCTCCACCAAGAGGGCTTTATTGTGGCGGAGCAGGTCGTTCCCCCCGCGGGAGCGTGGGTCCTGCGGGAAGCCGGGGATGGCAAAAAGAAGGCGTTTATAGTTTAGGGCGAGTCGGGCTGTGATGAGGGTGCCGGAGCGATGGGCGGCCTCAACTAACAAGCAGCCGCGTGATAGGCCGGCGATGAGGTGGTTACGGCGTGGGAAATGGCGGGCATTGGCTGTAGTGCCGGGGGGATATTCCGTAATTAAGCAGCCTTGTTGGGCGATGTCTGCTTGGAGGGCGGCATGTTCGGGCGGGTAGGTAACATCTAGCCCGCCGGGGAGGGCGGCGATGGTCCGTCTGAAGGGTAAGGCCCCGCGATGGGCGGCACCATCAATCCCGCGGGCGAGGCCGGAGATAATCGTGATGCCAGATTCTGCTAAGCCTGTTGCGAATTGCTCGGTGAGTTTTAGAGCGGGGTTAGAGGCATTACGTGCGCCCACAATGGCGACTGATTGGGAGGAGAGGAGGGCTGTGTTGCCTTGGGCAAAGAGGAGAATCGGGGCGTTGGGAAGAAAGGTAAGGAGGTGTGGATAGGCGGAGTCGGAACGGAGGAGATGGGCACCACCGCGCTGGGCAAGCCATGCAATTTCATCCTCTATGGCGGTTTGCGAAGGGATGAGGGGGGCGGAGCGGCCTGCCAGACGGGCACGGGTGGGGAGGGCCTCTATCGCTTGTGTGGCGGAGCTATACAGGCCCATCAATTTGCTAAAGGTGGCGGTGCCGATTCCTTTAGTGCGGGCGAGGCGGATTTGGGCGAGTCGTTCTGCTGCTGTGGGGGCCGCCATAAGGGGGCTGGATGTGGTCATTTTTGGCTGATGCGCGGCTCTGTTCCGTTAATGAGGCGGGCGATGTTACCATGATGCCGCAAGAGGATAAGAATGGTGATGAAGGTTGCTGCAATAGGGCGGGCGGAGAGGATGGGGGCTAGCGAGAAAGCAACCATCAGAAATGGCGCAGATAAAAAGGCAAGCAATGCACCGACAGAGGAAATCCTGCTCAGCCGTACCCCCGCTAGCCATAGGATGGTACAGAGCAGCCCGACCGGCCAGCACATGCCCCAAAAGACGCCGATGCCCGTTGCAACGCCCTTCCCGCCGCGGAAGCCGAGCCAGAGGGGGAAACAATGACCAAGTACAGCAGCACACCCAGCTACGGAGAGGCAAAGGGCGGTGTTAAGGGGGGAGAGGGCTTGGGCAAGTAGGACGGCGAGTAACCCTTTTAGGGCATCAAGCAGAAGGGTTGCGGCGGCGAGGCCTTTGCGACCTGTGCGTAGGACATTGGTAGCCCCGATATTGCCGGAGCCGATTTTGCGAATGTCGCCTTGGCCACTTAAGGCGGTTAGGAGGAGGCCGAAGGGGATGCTGCCTATCCCGTAAGCAGCAAGAGCGATAACGAGGAGGCTAGGGGGCATGAGGGACCAGTGGAATAGGCTGCTCATGCTGAAAGCCCCTCTGCGGTAAAGACCTCTCGCCCGTGATAGAAGGTGCGGTGGATTCGTCCTTTGAGGGTTTGGCCATCAAAGGGGGTATTTTGGGCACGGCCGGGTAGGCTGCCGGCTGTAACGACCCATTCTTCCTCTGGGGCGAAAAGGCAGAGGTCCGCTGCTGCGCCGATGCTGAGAGTGCCTGCTGGCAGTCCTAAGAGGCGGGCGGGGGCGATGGTGAGAAGGCGTAGCGCATCCAGCAATGGCAAGCCCGCTTGTAGGGTGACGCCGAGCAAGGTGACGAGGCCGGTCCCCCCTGCGCGGGCTTGGGCGAAGGGGAGGCGTTTATCATCAGCATCTGCGGGGCTGTGGTCGGAGGCGATGGCATCAATCGTGCCATCTGCGAGGCCTGCGAGGATGGCGCGCCGGTCAGCCTCTTGCCGAAGGGGTGGGGAGAGTTTGGCGTAGGTGCGGAAGTCCCCAATATCGGCTTCTGTCATGGCGAAATAGGGCGGGGCGGTATCGCAGGTGACGCGGATGCCTTGTTGTTTGGCTGCGGCAATGAGGCTGAGGGCTTCACCTGTGGAGATGTGGCTAAAATGGATACGCGCCCCGGTGAGGGCGGCAAGGCGAAGGTCGCGTGCGACCATCATAGCCTCGGCACAGGCGGGGATTTGCGGTAGGCCCATTTTGACCGCTTGTGGGCTGGCAGTGGCACAGCCTCCTTTGGCGAGAGAGGGATCCTCTGGATGTAAGATGATGACCGTGTCTAAAAAGCCAGAATAGGCGAGTAGGTTGCGCATTTGCTTTGTATCGGCAATCGCGCGGGCTCCATCGGTGAAGCCAATGGCCCCAGCTTGTTTGAGCAAGCCAATTTCGGCCATATCGCCCCCAGCGCAGCCTTTGGTGAGGGCCCCGTAAGGATGGATGGAGATAAGGCCTGTCTCCTCACCCCGGCGGCGGATGTAATGGACGAGAGCGGGGTTATCAATAGCGGGGTCGGTATCGGGGAGGAGGGCGAGGGTGGTAATGCCCCCGGCAACGGCTGCCTGGGCACCGGAGTCGATATTCTCGCGATATTCTGCCCCCGGCTCATCAAAACGAGCGCGCATATCGACAAGGCCGGGACAGAGGACGGCACCATTGCCCTCTATGAGGCGGGCATTTTTGGGAGGATCTTTGGGGTCGATGGCGGTGATGAGGCCGTCCTCGACGAGTAGGCTGCCCATGCCATCGCGCCCGGAGGCGGGGTCTATTAGCCGAACATTTTGGAAAAAGATGCTGCTCATGCGGGATTCTTCATGCGGGAGAGACGATCAAGAACAGCCATGCGGACGGCAACGCCCATCTCGACTTGTTCAGAGATAACGCTTTGTGGAGAGTCGGCAACAGCGGAGGCGATTTCTACCCCGCGATTCATGGGGCCGGGATGCATGACCAGTGCGCCGGGTTTGGCTAGAGCAAGGCGGCGGCGGTCTAACCCAAAGAGGGAGAAATATTCCCGTGCGCTGGGCACAAGCCCACTGCCCATGCGTTCCCGCTGGACGCGGAGGCACATTGCTACATCAGCATCTTTTAGGGCGTCATCAATATTATGGTGGAGGGTTATGCCCTCCAACGTGCCGAGGGCATTGGGAAGCAGAGTTGGGGGACCAGCGAGGTGAATATCATTACCCATAGCGCGGAGGAGGTGAATGTCTGAGCGGGCTACGCGGCTATGGGCGATGTCGCCGCAAATGGCGATTTTTAAGCCGCTGAGGCGACCAAAATGCCGCCGGATGGTTAGGCCATCAAGCAGGGCTTGGGTAGGATGCTCATGCATGCCATCACCGGCATTGACGACACTGGCCTCGACCTTTTGCGAGAGCAACGCTGGGGCCCCGCTTTGAGCATGGCGGATGACGAGGAGGTCGCAATGCATGGCATTGAGGGTGGAAGCGGTATCGAGCAGGGTTTCCCCTTTATTGACCGAGCTTGTGGCGACGGTCATGTTCACCACATCGGCCCCTAATCGTTTAGCGGCAAGCTCAAAGCTAGTGCGCGTGCGGGTACTATCCTCAAAGAAGAGATTGATGACGGTACGGCCTTGGAGCACATCGCGCGGTGCGTTGCGGGAGCGACTAAGCAGGGCATAGCTCTCAGCGAGGTCGAGAAAGGGGGTGATGTCCTTCTCTGTCATGCCCTCAATGCCGAGAAGATGGGGGATGTGGTGTGTGGGGCTCATGCGGATAGGGCACTCCGAATACGGGCGAGGACTTCCTCCCGCCCTAAGGCGGCGAGTGTGAGGTCGATTCCCGGTGAGGTTGTGGTGCCTGTCATCGCGGCACGGAGCGGCTGGGCTACAGCACCGAGCTTTAGCTCATGCTCAGTGGCGAAGGCGCGTAAGGTGCTATCGATTCCCTCTGGGGTGAAAGGCTCTAGTGCAGCGAGTCTTGTCTCTAACCCTGCGAGAACCTTCTTGCCCTCCTCACCTAAATGTTTTTCCGCCTTTGGGGTGAGGGTGAGCGGCAGGCGCAGGCCAGCAAAAGCGGCGTTATCGGCAAGCTCTACCACGGTTTTGGCGCGTTCTTTTAGCCCCGGCATGAGGGCGAGGACACGGGCACGGACAGTCTCATCATGATTGAGGTCGTCTCGTTGTGCTAAACGCTGCATAACGAGGGCTGTTAGACGCTCATCATTTGCGCGGCGCATCCAAATGCCATTGAGATGGCTGAGTTTGACGTAATCCATACGGGAGGGGGAGCGGCCAATCCCATCAATATCAAAGAGTTTGATTTGCTCCTCGCGGTCCAATATTTCCGCATCGCCATGGCCCCAGCCGAGGCGGAGCAGATAATTGCAGAGGGCTTCTGGCAGGATGCCTTCCTCCCGGAACTCCACAACCGATTGTGCGCCGTGACGTTTGGAGAGTTTGGCACCATCTGGCCCGTGGATGAGGGGGAGATGGGCGAATTCTGGCAGGTTCCAGCCCATGGCGCGGTAGATCATGGCTTGGCGGAAGGTGTTGGTGAGATGGTCATCGCCGCGCATAACATGGGTGATGTCCATATCGTGGTCATCCACCACCACGGCGAGCAGATAGGTTGGTGTCCCATCGGAGCGTAAGAGGATGAGGTCATCCATCTCCGCATTGGCTACGCGGACCTCCCCTTGGACGAGGTCTTTAATGATGGTTTCGCCTTCTTTGGGGGCTTTAAGGCGGATGGCGTAAGGTACGCCCTCTGGGGCGTCGGCAGGGTCGCGGTCGCGCCATGTGCCGTCATAGCGGGGGGGGCGTTTTTCGGCACGGGCTTTTTCGCGCATGGCGGCGAGTTCTTCAGCTGTGCAATAGCAGCGATAGGCCATGCCCTTTTCCATCAGTTGGGCGACGACTTCTGCATGGCGGTCTTGGCGGCTGGCTTGGAAGGTCGGTTCGCCGTCCCAGTCTAGCCCCATCCATTTTAGACCCTCAAAGATAACATCTACAGCCTGTTGGGTGGAGCGTTCGCGGTCTGTATCTTCGATACGGAGGACGAACTCCCCGCCATGATGGCGGGCGAAAAGATAGTTAAATAGGGCAGCACGGGCATTGCCGATATGGAGCAGCCCGGTGGGCGAGGGAGCAAAACGGGTACGGATCTTCATGAGCAAGCCTTATAACATGCTGGGCGGTGTCGGGCTATGACCTTCGATGTGTCATTATGGGCTTTAGTGCAAGTTTAATCATGAGAAAAGGGAGGTTATGGCAAAGAGGCAGGGCGGTACGGGCGCGATGATGGTGACGGGCTTGGCCCGGCAGGGGAGTCGTCTTGCTTGTTGGCTCCCTGTCGGGGTGGCTCTGGGTATTGCGGCCTATTTTGCTTTGCCAGAGGAGCCGCCTTGGTGGCTATGTGTGGCCATAATGGGGGGTGTGGTTGTTGGGTTGGCCCTTTTGGTGGGTAGCCGTTGGGTGGTGGCGGTTACGGAGCGGGCTGCGCGGTGGCAGCTGTTGGGCTGTTGTGTGGGCAGTGCTGTATGTGCGTTAGGAATGGGATTTCTGTTAGCTTTCGCTCAAGCGAGGCGGCAACCACCCATGCCGCTTTTGCCGTTGGAATCTATGGTGGTTGAGGGGCGTTTAGCCGCCTTAGAGCCTGTGATAGGGCGTCATGTGGAGGGTGGGGCGTCATGGCGGGTGACGATTAAAGGGGCGGTCTTTCGTTCCCCTTGGTGGGAGGGGATGGCCCCGTTGTCACGCTCTTTAGTGATTACCTTACCGGCAAAAGATATACCGGTTGTGGAGCGTATGAATCCGGGGGAGGTTGTCCGGGTGCGGGCATTGTTGCGCGCGCCAATGGCACCTTCATGGCCGGGGGGGTATGATGGGCAGCGGGCGGCGTGGTTTTCTGGCCGAGCGGGAACGGGGACGGCGTTGTCGCCAGTGGAGCGCGTAGATGATGCACAGGCCGATAGAGGGCGTTGGGGGGCGATACGGGGGCAAGTGGCGCGGCAGATTGAACATTATTTACCCGGTCAGGTTGGGGCGATTGCTGCGGCGGTGTTGTGTGGGGAGACGGGGGTAATTTCCACCCAGACACGGCAGGATTATGCGGCTTCTGGTCTTGCGCATCTATTGGCAGTGGCGGGGTTGCATCTTGGGTTTGTGATGGGGTTTGTGTTTGTTTTGCTGCGCCGGGGGATGAGTTTGTCGCAGCGTCTTTCAGCCCATTGGCCGTGCCGAGAGATAGCCCTTGTGGCGTCTTTGGGGGCGGGTGTGGCTTATGTGCTGCTGACGGGGTGCCATATACCGGGGTTGCGGGCTTTGGGGATGGCAGGGCTTGGGGTTGTGGCCTTTTTATTGGGGCGGCGGGTGATTTCGTTGCGGGGGCTTGCCTTGGTGGCTTTAGCGTTGGAGGTGGCCTCGCCTGTTGTGGTCTTGGATGTGTCTTTTCAGATGTCCTTTGCCGCTGTGATGGCGTTGATTGCCGGGTATGAGCCGTTGCGTGGGGTTTTGGCACGTTTGGGAGGGTATGGGGCGAGGTCGGTAGGGCGGTCTTGGGGGCAGCGTCCCCCTTGGTGGCGGCGCATGGCAGTTGGGGTTGTTATGTTGGTGATAACCTCATTGTTAGCGGGGTTGGCGACTTTGCCGTTGAGCATGGCGTATTTTGGGGCGTTTCAGCCTTGGTTTGTTTTAGCCAATATTCTGGCGGTGCCGTTGATGGGTTTGTGGGTGATGCCTGCGGGGTTGATCGCTTTGGCTCTTATGCCTCTGGGGCTGTCGGCTGTGGCATTACGTGTGATGGGCTGGGGAATTGAGGTTATCTCTTGGTTGGCACGGCATGTGGCGGCGATGCCGTTTGCCTCATGGCCGGTGCCTTCCTTTCCTGCGTGGGATGTGGGGTTATTTCTGCTGGGATTAGCGGTGCTGTGTTTATGGCGGGGGATGGCGCGTTTTTGTGGGCTGGGGATGATAGGGGTAGCCCTTGTTTTGGTATGGGTGGTGCCGCGCCCGGTGATGGTGATTACAACGTTGGAGCATGCTCTCGCTGTGCGGCAAGAGGGGGAGATGCGCCTTGTGGAGGGACGGTTAGGGATGCCCCTTGTGCGGCAGGAGGTGCAACGGGCTTTGGGATGGCAAGCGCGTGGGGTGGGGGTGCCGTTTTGTCAGGCGGGAATATGTCGTGTTCCTCTCAAAGCGGGGCAGGTCATTTTATGGCGTATGCTGGAAGGGGCAGATGAGGTGCTGCAGCCTCAGCAATCTCAGCTCTGTGCGCATGTAGCGTTGGAGGTGAATGTGAGGGAGCAAAAGCCACTTTGTATGGCTGCGCAGCATGTGAGCATAGAGGATATAAAGCGTGAGGGAAGCTGGGCTGTTTATGATGATGGGCGTGGTGGTGTGCGGCTCATCTCAGCGCGGATGTGGCAGGGGGAGCGGTTATGGGTTGGGCCGATGGGGTTTCATGGTGTGCCCCCTCTCCCATTTGCGAAGGCAGAATAGCGGGTTAGCCGCTGCATAAGGTGCGGATGAGGGTAGGGGCGAGGCGGCTGAGGCGGTCTTCAAGCTGTGTGGAGAGGCGTTGATAATGGCTGGCACCGGGGAGGGCAGGGTCTTGCCATGGTTTTGCGCCTTCGGGGAAGTTGAGGATGCAGCGATGGAGCCGCTCTGTCTCACGTTGTTTTTTCCATGATTCGGGGAGATGCAGGCAGAGATTTTCTGTGAGTTTGCCGGTCATGAAGTTCCATCGTTCGGGGAGGAGATGGACATGATTGTGAAAGACTTGATTAAGAATATCTGTGCCGGGGCAAAGGTAAGGCCGTGTTGCGAGGGTAAAGCAGCGATTGATTTGTGAGGGCGAGATTAAGCGGGGGCGGAGGAGGAGCATATTGCTGTTAAAGTAATGCTCCGGTTGAGTGAGGCTAAGATGGTCTTTGGTGTAATGGGCGAGGGTCGTATCAGGGAGGCCCGCAGCGGGGGCATCGCCCAACAGGGTATGGAGGGGGACATTATTACGCTGAAGCATGTAAGCGAGAGGGTCAACGACAGCACCGAGGCTTGCTTCTTGGGGAAAGCGATGGAGGAGAGGGGCGAGTGAGCCGGTGACGAGGAGGGCGTTATCAAGCCAAAGGACGAAGCGTTTCTCACGGAATAAAACAGGGAGATAGCACCGATAGAAACAGCTTGCTTGCCAACGCGGGTGCGTATGTGTGCGTAGGGCTTGTGCTTTTTGGGCGACATCAAGGAAGGTGAGCTGGCTGCTCTCTGTTTGGAAAAGAGCTGTGATGAGGTGCTGAAGGGTTGTGGGAATAGCGGTGTGGAGGATGTAAAAATCGAGCTTTGTGTGGGGGTTATGTGTGATGACGGATTGGATAGCACAGAGCGTAGGCCAGAGGTCGTTGCCGTCTGCACCGAATATGATGGCCGTTTCTTCCAACAAGGGCGGGGTCATGCTCTAGCTCGTGCTATAAGGCTTTAATTGGGAGAAGAAAGGCCTTTCTACAGTGTTATGCTATAAAATAAAGCCCTTATAAGGCGAGATGGCGTATTTGCCCTTTATGGGGTTGTTTTGGATTTGGGAGGAATCTTATTCTTTTCCTTATAAAGGCACCATTCTGTTACGGGGCAACGCCAACATTCTGGCGTGCGGGCTTTGCAGACATAGCGGCCATGGAGGATGAGCCAATGATGAGCAGGGCGGAGCATCTCTTTGGGGATGCGGGCGATGAGGGCATCCTCCACAGCGCGGACGGTTTTGCCGGGGGCAAGGCCGGTGCGGTTGCCAAGGCGAAAGATGTGCGTATCCACCGCCATGGTGGGTTGGTCAAAAGCGATATTCAGGACGACATTGGCGGTTTTACGGCCCACACCGGGGAGGGCTTCTAACGCTTCGCGGTTATTGGGCACATGGCCATTGTGTTTTTCTAGTAATTGTTGGCAGAGAAGGGCGACATTATGCGCTTTAGACCGCCATAGGCCGATAGTGCGGATATAATGGGCAATGCCGTCTTCCCCTAAAGCGGCCATGCTGGCAGGGTCGGGGGCTTTCTCATATAAAGCGCGGGTGGCTTTATTGACAGATACATCCGTGGCCTGAGCGGAGAGGACGACGCTGACGAGGAGCTCGAAATGATTATGGTAGATGAGCTCGCTGCGTGCATCAGGATGGGCATTGTCTAAGGCGTTGAGGAAGGCGCGGACGGCTTTTAGGCTCATCTTTGGTGTTGTGGTGGGCTTTGTGCGGGATGTGGCCATGAGGGGTCAGGTTAGTCCGTGGTGAGAATGATGGGTCTGTTCCTAAGCTGTGTTGCGTTGTTCTTCAAGCGGGTGATAGGAGCAAGGATAACGCTTAGGGATGACGTAAGGGTGAGGGAGGCGGTGGCCAATGGCAGAGGTAAATAGCAAGCCCCATAAGGGGATGAAGCTCTCTTTTACCGAGGTGCTGCGCTTTGTGATGGTACGGTGGGTGCAGCATCCGGCCATGTTAGCGCGGACATTGGGGGGTGTGGGGCTGGCTACATTGGCCGACATTTGCACGCCGCTTTTAGCAGGGCGTTTAGTGGGGGATATTTCCACCACGGTGCTGCCATCCCCGGCAGAAGGGGGCCGTGCGGCTTTGCTGCATGATGCTTTATTGATGGTTAGTGGGCTATTGGTCCTAGGGCTTGTGGGGGTGATGGGCCGGCGTTCCTCCTATTTGGGGATAAGCAAGCTTAGTTTAGCGGTGATGCGTCAGGTATTAGATGATGCCTTTGCCCGTGTGCAGCGTTTCTCTTCCGACTGGCATGCTAATAGTTTTGCAGGCTCGGTTGTGCGGCGTGTGACGCGGGGGATTTGGGCCATTGATACGCTGGATGACACGTTGCTTTTGTTGATTGCCCCGGAGCTTTTGGTGTTGGTGGGCACAACGCTTGTTCTGCTGGTGCGGGCCCCGCTATTGGGGTTAGTGTTGGCGGTGATGGTCGTGCTGTTTGCGTGCCTCTCCATTTGGTTGGCCTTGCGGTATGTAGCCCCAACGGCGCGGGTCTCGAATGAGTGGGATTCCAAAATGGGGGCCCTGTTAGGTGATGCGATTACCTGCAATGCTGTGGTGAAAAGCTTTGGGGCGGAGCAGCGTGAAGAGCAACATTTACATTCTGTAGCCCGGACATGGGCGGAGAAGACCTATTATAGTTGGTATAGGGGAACCAATAGTGCCAATCTTCAGGCGTCCTATACGCTTTTGATGCGTGTGGTGATGATTGGCCTTGCGGTTCTCTTTTGGTGGCGTGGGGCGGCAGGGCCGGGAGATGTGGCTTATGTGCTGACGATGATGTTCCTCATCCAAGGCTATTTGCGGGATTTGGGGCAGCAAGTCAGCCAAGTGCAACGCTCGGTGAATGAGATGGAGGAGCTTGTTGGGCTTTTTGCTACGGCACCGGGCGTGCAGGATGCTGATGGGGCGGTACCGTTGGTCGTGACGGATGGGGCGATTGAGCTACGGGATGTCAGCTTTTGTTATCCTTCGCAATCGACGCCGATTTATCGGGATTTTTCATTGAAGATTGCGGCGGGGAGCCGTGTGGCGTTAGTGGGGGCGTCTGGTTCTGGCAAAACGACTTTAACGCGGCTATTGCAACGGCTTTATGATGTACAGAGTGGGGCCATTTTGATTGATGGGCAGGATATTGCCCATGTCACGCAACAAAGTTTGCGCCGGCAGATTGCTCTTGTGCCGCAGGAGCCGATGTTATTCCACCGCACATTGGCTGAGAATATCGCTTATGGGCAGCCTGATGCCCCGCGTGAGGCGATTGAGGAGGCGGCCCGTTTAGCTAATGCTGATGGGTTCATCACGCAGTTGCCGGATGGTTATGATACATTAGTGGGTGAACGCGGGGTGAAACTCTCTGGTGGGGAGCGGCAGCGTGTGGCTATTGCGCGTGCCTTTTTAACAAACGCGCCAATTGTGATTTTTGATGAAGCAACGGCGAGCTTGGATTCTGAATCGGAGCGGTTGGTGCAAGAGGCTATGGCCCGGTTAATGACCGAACGCACGGTGCTTGTGGTGGCTCATCGCCTAGCAACCGTGCGGGATTTGGACCGTATTTTAGTCTTTGAGGGGGGGCAGATTATTGAGGATGGCACCCATACGACATTAATGGCCCGCCCAGAGGGGGCGTATCATCGTCTCGTGACGTTACAGTCTTTAGAACACGGCTAAAGATAATATTCTTTGAGAGGGGGGAAGCCGTTAAAGCCCGTGGAGCAATAGGTGGAGACATAAGCCCCTGTTGAGAGAATGATGAGTTTATCCCCTGTTTTGAGTTCATCGGGCAGAGGGACGGGGTTTTTCTCGTAAAGGACGTCCATACTATCGCAGCTGGGGCCGGCGAGGATGCAGGGGGAGTAGTGGGTGCTGGTCTCATCATAAGGGGTTTGGAAGGCATAACGAATCGCCTCGCCTTCTGTCTCGGCTAAGCCGCCAAAACGGCCAATATCAAGATACACCCAGCGTGGTTCATCCTCTCGGTTACCGCGATGGCTGGCGAGGACGACTTCTGTTTGGACAATCCCGGCACTGCCGACCATATACCGCCCCGGCTCTAAGAGAATCTGCGGGGCGTGACGGGGGAAGTGCGTTTGCATGGCGGTTGTGATGGCCTGCCCGAATTGGTCGATAGCGGGAATGGGGGTGCGGTAATAGGTAGGGAAGCCGCCCCCCATATTGATGAAATCCAGAGTGATATTCTGCTCTGTGTCGAGGCGATGATAAAGCTCTGCGGCTTGGGCAATGGCCTCAGCATAAGCCTCGATATGGGTCTGTTGGCTGCCGACATGAAAGGATAAGCCAGCGGGTTTTAAACCAAGGGCATGGGCTTTGGTGAGGAGGGTAAAAGCATGCTCTACCGTTGTGCCAAACTTGCGGGATAAGGGCCATTCTGCCCCGGTATTGAGGACGCCGAGGCGGCAAAAGACAGAGCAGCCGGGGGCGTGCTGTGCTAATTTCTCTAGCTCTTCAAGGCAATCAAAGGCAAAGAGGGTGAGGCCTTTTTGGTGTGCATAAGCGATGGAGCGGGCTGTTTTTACGGTATGGCCGAAGGAGAGCTTCGCTGCGGGAATGCCCGCTTGGAGGCAGAGGTCAATTTCCCCCGGCGAGGCAATGTCGAAGTAAGAGCCAAGTTGGTGCAAGCATGTAAGAATCGCAGAGGCAGGATTGGCTTTTACCGCGTAATGGATGCGTCCTGTCGGTAGGGCGTTATGGAGGGCTTGGTATTGCTCTGCCACAACGGAGAGGTCCACAACCAGGCACGGTGTGGCAGGCTGTTGGTCAGCGAGGAAGCGGGCGATTTTTGGGGTCATAAGACACACATCCTCTTAGGAAGGGGGAGCTGCGTCAAAAGCGCAGATTGCGCTTTAATGCAAGGGGAAAGGGTAAAGGAGGGATGAAAAGATGGTTCTTAATCACAAAAAAGTGATAATAAGCTGGCTGCTATAATGCTCCTTTTAAGTGAGGGGAGATGCAGGGCAGGAAAGTTTCATATTTTTAGGATGTTAACGACTTTTTGATTGCTTAGCCTCTTGCATGACATGTTTGTAATGAAGAGCAGCTAGACGGAAGACCTCCTTCCTGTTTGCGAAGGGATTTTGGTAGAAAATTAATCGGTTTTAATGTGTGAATCATTTGTTGGGAGGCAGGCTATTATGGCGGCGAATCAGCAAGATAAGAAAAAACGGCCTTTATTAGTGCGGGTTGGTAAAGCCCTGCGGCCTTGGTTTAATAATTTCATTGCAAAAGATTCTTTAGTACCGAACACCCCTAATTTGGATAATAAGCTTTTCCCGTGGGTTGCGGCGTTGGAGGCGGCGGCACCTTTAATGATAAAGGAGTTCCAAGCCGTTATGGCAGAGCGTGAGCGTGTGCCAGCTTTGCGTGATTTATCCCCTGACCATCGGCGGATTGCACCTGATAACCGTTGGAAGTCCTTTTTTCTTTACGGATATGGGATTGCAGTGCCGGAGAATTGTGCAAAAGCTCCAGTAACAGCTCAACTTGTGGCGGGGATACCCGGTTTATGCTCGGCTTTATTCTCTATTTTGGAGCCCGGAGGTGAGATTCCACCGCATAAAGGGGTTACAAAAGGGATGTTGAATGCGCATATGGGCTTGGGTGTTCCACGAGATCGTGATAATTGCTGGATCCAAGTCGCAGATGACAAGTTGCATTGGGATGAGGGGAAGGTTTTCGTCTTTGACGATACGTATCGCCACACAGTGCAGAATAATACGGATGATGTACGCGGTATTTTGTTCATCCAGTTTGAGAGGCCAACGCGTGGCCTAGGGCGGTTGATGCAGCGCATCTTCCTCGATGGGGTGAAGAAATCCGCTTTTGTGAAGGATGCAAAAGATAATATTGAGCGTTGGAATCGGATCCAAGCAGAGTTGGAGAAAGCCTAAACTCTACGCCCCTGAGGTGGGGTGTGGCGGTGTGAGAAGTGAGAGTGTGTTCCGTGCCTGATATGACCGAAATGCAAGAGGATGCTCTCCCACCGCCACCGCAAGGCTGGAAGGCTGTTTTTCTTCAAGTTCTCAATAATAGTGGGGATAGTCAAACGTCCCTTAGTGCAGCAGGGTGCGCGTTTTATGCGACATTGTCGTTGTTCCCTGCTCTTACGGCGTTAATCTCCCTTTATGGGTTGGCTTTTGATGTGCAAACAGCCGAGGGGCAGTTGCATGTTATTAAGCATATTTTGCCACCTGCTGCGTATGATATGATCTTTGACCGGATCCATGCGCTTGTTACGCAACCTCATTCGTCTTTAACATTAGGGCTCGTTTTTTCGGTTTTGGTGGCGTTATGGTCGGTGACGGCAAGTAGCAAATCCATTCTTTCGGCCTTGAATCTGGTTTATCATGCTCAGGAGACGCGTGGTTTTTTTGAGTTCCAGTGTCTTGCGTTTGTGACGACCCTTATGGCGGTGATTGGGGCGTGTTTAACGCTGGCTCTTATGGTGGCTGCCCCAGCTTTAGTGGATTATTTACCGCATTATTTGGCGTATGTAGGGATTGGAATGGAAACCCTTCCATCTTCTATGCATTTTCTGCTTGAGCAATGGACACCTACAGTAGTGCATTGGTTAGCCCCCGCCATTATGCTGTTCTTTGTCTTTACGGCGGTGATGGTGCTTTATCGCATCGCCCCATGCCGTGAGCGGGAGACGGCGTGGCGATGGATTTTCCCCGGTGCTTTTTTGGCGACTATCTTGTGGGTGGCTGTTTCAATAGCGTTCTCATGGTATGTGGCGCATTTTGCAAGCTATAACGCAACTTATGGCCCATTAGGGGCTGTTGCTGCGGTGATGATGTGGCTTTTTGTTAGTGCGTATGTTGTACTTTTTGGGGCGGTCTTAAATGCCGAGTTAGAGGAGCGCGGCTATCGGAAGATGGTTCACCAAGAGCAAGAGGAGTTAGAGGTGGCAGATTAGAAGGAGGGTGTTCTCTCGTTATCTTGCTATTCTCGCTTTTTTCTCTCGTCGTCTGGCAATGTGGTGATTGTAACAGGGCCAACGCCGTTATGGAGGATGCCGATTTTCCTAGCGGCTCCTTTGGAGAGGTCGATGATTCGATCACTATTATAGGGGCCGCGATCATTAACCCGAACAATGACGGAGCGGCCGGTTACGGATGAGGTGACGCGTATTTTAGTGCCTAAGGGTAATGTAGGGTGAGCGGCTGTCATGGCGTCTGGGCGTAATCGCTCTCCGCTTGCGGTCCGTTTACCGACGAATTTTTTGCCGCCATACCAGCTTGCATCGCCGCTTTCTGTAAAAGGGGCGGCGATAGCAGTCGAGATGAGGGGGAGAAAGGCTAGGCAGAGGCAAAGGGTGGTTTTGGGTAAAAAATTGTGTTGTATAGTTGGCATTATAAGCCTTGTGGCTGTTGAAGATGGCGTGTTTTTCTCACAAATGAAGGCCAAGGGCTAGGTTTGCGATATAGGGTTGGGTATTTTGCCTTTAGGGTAATATGGAAAAGAGTGTCTTTACCTAGGGAATATGAAGATGCTATCAGCCGTCCGGATGAAGCGACCTCTTATTGTTGTCCTAAATGGACCGAACCTAAATATGCTAGGGCTGAGACAGCCTGAGATATATGGTGCTGCAACACTGGATGATGTGGAGCAGCTCTGCTTACAAGCAGCGGAACGGCTGGATGTAACGATTGATTTTCGCCAGACCAATGGTGAGGGGGAGCTAGTATCGTGGGTGCAGGAGTGTCGTGGCCGTGCAAGTGGCATAGTCATCAATCCTGCGGCTTATGGGCATACGTCAATTGCTTTACTTGATGCGCTTTTAGCCGTTGAGTTGCCGGTGATTGAGGTGCATATGTCTAACATTCATCGCCGGGAAGCATTTCGTCATCAAACGTATGTTTCTCAGGCAGCCCGTGGCGTTATCTGCGGGTTGGGGATACGTGGTTATGCCCATGCCCTGCAGGCGGTGGCAGATATAATTGAGGATGAAGGATGAGCCGTATGCTCGTGGATAAGGAGGCCATTCGGGCACTTGCTGATATCTTAACTGATACAGGCCTGACTGAAATTGAAGTGTCCGAGGGTGATAGCCGCCTTCGTGTTGCGCGTAATGTAAGCGTGCAGGCTGCGGCCCCCGCGGCTGTGGGAGCCCCGGCAGCGGTAGCGGCCCCTGCGGCGGAGAAGGCCGAGGCCCCGCCTGCGGATTTATCCTCTCATCCTGGCGCGGTGCCTAGCCCGATGGTGGGTGTGGCTTATCTTACGCCAGATCCATCCTCCCCGCCTTTTGTACAAGAGGGCGCGCAGGTTGCTGCGGGGCAGACCATTATGCTCATTGAAGCTATGAAAACCTTTAACCAGATTAAGGCTCCGCGTGCCGGTAAGCTAGTCCGTTACTGTGTGGCATCTGGGGAGCCGGTTGAGTTTGGGGCTGCATTGGCGATTATTGAGTAATGTTTTCCAAGATTCTAATCGCCAATCGTGGCGAGATCGCGTTGCGTGTATTGCGTGCCTGTCGGGAGATGGGCATCAAGACGGTGGCGGTACATTCCACAGCTGATGCCGATGCTATGCATGTTCGTTTGGCGGATGAGGCTGTCTGCATTGGCCCGCCGAGCTCTCGTGATTCCTATCTGAATGTGGCGGCGATTCTTTCTGCAGCGACGATTACTGGGGCGGAGGCGATTCACCCCGGTTATGGCTTCCTCTCTGAGAATGCTGAGTTTGCGGAAACGGTGGAGGAGCATGGTATTGCCTTCATCGGTCCAACGGCTGAGCATATTCGCATGATGGGGGATAAAATCACCGCTAAGACCACGATGGAGGCCCTTGGTGTGCCGCTTGTGCCGGGGTCTGATGGGGCGTTGGCTAGCCTTGAGGAAGCGCGTGAGGTGGCTGAGCGTGTGGGGTATCCTGTCCTCATCAAAGCTGCAGCAGGCGGTGGTGGCCGAGGGATGAAAGTTGCCCAAACGGCTGATGAGATTGAAGAAGCATGGAGTGTTGCCCGGACAGAAGCACGGGCCGCTTTTGGCAATGATGAGGTTTATTTAGAGAAATATCTCGATAAGCCGCGTCATATTGAGCTTCAGATTATGGGTGATACGCACGGCAATGTTGTGCATTTTGGGGAGCGTGATTGTTCCTTGCAGCGGCGTCACCAAAAATTGCTGGAAGAAGCAGGCTCGCCCGTCATTACACCAGAGCAACGTAATGAGATTGGTAAGACCGTTACCGATGCACTCTCGCGTATGGGGTATCGCAATGCGGGGACGTTGGAGTTTCTTTATCAAGATGGGCAATTTTGCTTTATCGAGATGAATACCCGTTTGCAGGTGGAGCATCCTGTTACAGAGATGGTGTGTGATGTGGATTTGGTAAGAGAGCAAATCCGCGTTGCAGCGGGAGAAAAGCTCGGGTACCGGCAAGAGGACATTGTAATGTCCGGCCATGCGATTGAATGTCGCATCAATGCTGAGGACCCGATGAGCTTTGTGCCGAATCCAGGTAAAGTGAAGGTCTTTCACGCGCCTGGTGGGTTAGGGGTACGCATGGATAGTGCTATCTTCTCCGGCTATAAGGTTCCGCCTTATTACGACAGCATGATTGCGAAATTGATCGTCCATGCCCCAACGCGGGAGCAAGCGATTGCCCGTATGAAGCGCGCTTTGACAGAGTGTGTTGTAGAAGGGGTGAAAACGGTCATTCCACTGCATCAGAAGATATTAGCGGACCCGGAGTTCCAAAAAGGGGATTATACCATCCACTGGCTGGAGAGTTTTGTCGATAAGATGCAGAATAACCACTAATTTTGCAGTGTATTATGTTGGAAAGGCCGTTCTTTTATGAGGGACGGCCTTTTTTATGCTTAAGATTGAGCATCGCGTAAGCTTAACCCCGCGATAAAAGGGCAGAGGGGGATGCTGAGGAGGAAGAAGGCTGCCAAAAGGCTTAACGTGGCATGGTTGGCAGGTCCCGGTGGCATTGTGCAAGCTAACGTGCCGAAAATGAGGCTTGGGGCCATAAGCGGGAGGGTGAGGATGGGTAGGAGAAGGCTGTTCTGCCGTGCCCCTAGGGTGATAGCCGCTGTCATGCCACCGAGGAAGGCTAAGGTGAGGCTGCCGAGGGTCATGCTGAGGATAAGGCGGGGCAGGGATGAGAGCGAGAGCTGGAAGAAAAGGGCCATTATCGGTGTGATAAGCAGCAAGGGAAGGCTGCTTGTGACCCAATGGCTGATGATTTTACCAAGGGCAATAAAAGCAGGGGCGAGGCGCATGCGTAAGAGGTCTAAAGAGCCATCTTCCGCATCGGCGTTATAAAGACGTTCCAGCGGTAAGAGGCTTGCGAGCAAGAGGCAGACCCATAAAATGCCCGGCCCAACCTGTTGGAGGCGCGCTGGGGCGGGGCCGAGTGCGAGCGCAAAGAGCATGCAGCATATGATGAGAAAGCCCAGCCCAGCAATGCCGTCCCGCCGATGAGAGAGAGCCAGCCAGAACTCGCGGCGGAGATGGTGTAGAAAAGGATGAACGGGGTGTTTGGGCCTCTCATGAATATGTTGCGGCAGGAGTGGTGCAATATGAAGGCGGGAGGAGAGTGGGGCGGGTGTTATGTTGTGTATTGCTGTGCCGAGTGTGAGCGTGTGGCTATGGGGGAGGAGAAGCGGATTATGTGAGGCAGCCATCACGCAGCCCCCTTGGGCGCGATGTGTGGCGATGATGGTGTTAAAGAGGGCGAGGCTTTGGGCATCCAGCCCATGAGTGGGTTCATCAAGGAGCCAAAGGGGCGCGTTAGTGAGTAAGAGTCGGGCGAGTCCCACCCGGCGTTTTTGCCCGTATGAAAGCAAACGTACCGGGCAGTTGAGCAAAGGGGTTAAGGCTAAGTGTGTGAGGGCCTCATGCAGGGCTGTTATTGGGTGGGGGGTAAAGAGGCGGAGATTTTGCTCTACAGTAAGGGTGGGTTTGAGGGCATTGTCCGTCCCTAGCCATGCGATATTGGCTGTGCGGGTGAGTGTCCCTTGTGTGGGTGGGCAAAGCCCAGCAATCAGCCGTAGAAAGGAGGATTTACCAACGCCATTAGGCCCGATAAGGGTAAGGGCATCACCGGGGTATAGCTGACCAGAGAGGTCGTTGATGAGGCACCGCCCTGCACGGGTCAGTTGGATATGGTTTAATGATAAGAGGGGTGTAGGGTGCATGAGGGTGTTTCATGTGGAGCGTGTACCCAGAGGGTAGGAAGAAAATGATGCTGATTGATGAAAAATATAGGAAAGCCTGTTTTGCTGGAAGGGCTCTTATGGTTATGAAGGCACATGATGAATGACTACAAGGCGGTAACGCCACAATGTAGCGTGGGGAAGGACGTTCTGAACTGACTGATTGGGTGTTAAAGGCGAGTAATATCGTCAAATCCTTTAGCGGGAATGAGATTCTGCGGGGGATTTCGCTAGAGGTGGAGCGTGGGGAGTTGATTTCCATCATCGGGCCATCCGGTTGTGGAAAATCGACCTTTTTGCGATGCCTGAACTTTTTAGAACATCCTGATGCGGGCGATGTGCAGGTGGAGAATGTGAAGCTTGCCAGCCATGGGGCATGGCGGCGGGCGGATGAGGCGCAAGCTCATCGGTTGCGGAGCCATGTGGGGATGGTGTTTCAGTCCTTCAATTTATTCCCCCACCGTACGGTGTTGGAGAATGTCATGCTCGCACCGATGCAGGTGAAAGGATTAGAGGAAGGTAAGGCTCATAAAATTGCCTGCGAGTTGTTGGAGAAGGTGGGTCTATCCGCTGTGAAGGGGCGGTATCCTGATCGTCTCTCTGGTGGGCAGCAGCAGCGTGCTGCCATTGCGCGGGCTTTGGCTATGAAGCCTTCTGTCATGCTCTATGATGAGCCAACCTCTGCGTTGGACCCGGAACTCTCAGAGGAGGTGTTGTCGGTCATGCGGGCATTGGATGCAGAGGGAATGACTCAGCTTGTTGTAACGCATGATATGCGCTTTGCCCGTGCTGCCTCTGATAGGGTGTTATTTATGGAGGCTGGGCAGATTGTTGAGAGTGGCGACCCGGATGTGATTTTCGCTAATCCGCGTGAGGCGGGGACGCGGCGTTTTCTGCGAACATTATTGTGAAGGATAAGGGCGTGGTGCGCATGAAACGCGTCTTATTATGGGCAGCTGGGCTTGTGCTATGGACTGGGCTGCTCGTTGGTGGCTCTGTAGCGTGGGCAGATGGGGCAGCAGCAACGGCGGCAGAGCAGCCATCTGTTGCAAGGTTGCATGTGCCGGGGGCACGTAATGAGCAGGATTTGCCTTGGGCCTCGGACGGGGAGGCGAATGTCCCTTACGTGTTCCACGACCCTGCGCATGAAGGGCGGATGACAGGGTTTGAATATGATCTGATGCAGGCTTTGGCCCCTCGGCTAGGCCGCCAGGGGCGGTTTGTGCAAAATGGGTGGGATGGGCTTATTCCCGGCCTTGGGCGTGACCTTTATGCGTTGGTTATAGATGGGATTGAGATGACGCCGGAGCATAAGGAGGCGGTGTTATTTTCACGCCCTTATTACGTGACGGTGGACCGGATTGTCCTACGGAAGAGTGAGACGGGGTTGGAGAGTGTGGCGGCCCTTAAAGGGCATGTTGTTGGCACAATTAAGAGTACTGCGGCGGAGCGGTTATTGCTGGACCACGACCCGGCGAATGTGCGCTCTTATGATGAGGAGACTAATCTTTTCTCCGACCTGAAGAATGGGCGGCTTGATGCGATTTTGATTGATGAGCCGATTGCCCTTTATTATTGCTCTGATGATTTAAAGCTCGTAGGGCCGCCGATTGGCCGTGTGGCGTATGGGATTGCGTTTGCCAAGGATAATCCTGGCTTGCGTGATGCTGTTGATGCCGCTTTAGGCACATTGATGAGCGATGGGACGTTGCATCAGATTCTCGCGCGTTGGAATCTGTGGACGCCACAAATGGCCGACTATACGGGGGACCATAGTGTCTCCTCTACCCAGCCAACGGCATGGACGGGGTATCGTCAGACGATGGAGCGTATGTCTGGCAGTGGTCTCCAAGCGATGGTGCAGCGTTATAGCAGCTTCTTGCCCCTTATTGCGCGTGGGGCTTTGATGACGCTTGCCGTATCGGCCCTTGCGATGGTGTTAGCGGTCGCTTTTGGGTTGGTTTTGGCTCTAGCCCGTGCCTATGGTCTGGCCCCTTTGCGGTGGGTCGCGGGTGTGTATGTGGAGGTTGTGCGTGGCACGCCGCTTTTGATCCAAGTTTTATTTATCTTTTATGGCCTGCCTGCGTTTGGTGTGAAATTATCGCCCTTCGCGGCGGGTGTGTTGGCTTTGGGGCTGAATTACGCTGCGTATGAGGCAGAGAATTACCGTGCGGGCTTGCTCTCTGTGCCGCGTGGACAGATGGAAGCGGCCATTGCGCTGAATATGACCCATCGGCAAGCGTTGCGTTTGGTGATTGTTCCGCAGGCTTTTCGCACGGTTGTCCCGGTCATGACGAATGATTTTATCGCGCTCTTAAAGGATAGTTCGCTCGTCTCGGTCATTACTCTAACGGAGTTGAGCCAGACTTATATCCGGCTCTCCTCGACCTATTATGATTATATTGGGACGGGGCTTTTGGTCGCTTTAGCTTATTTGTTGGTCGGGTTACCTTTTGTCCGCCTCGCCCGCATGGCGGAAAAGCGCATGGGGCGGGTGGTGTCTAAAGGGCATCATTAAGCTTTTACGGCGAGAGGGAATCTAATGCTCATTGCCCGCCATGGGGTCTCGTAAGGCCCCAGCGGGGAGGGCCGTATCATCTAGTTGGTCTTCAAAACTGGCTTGTAAGATGTTCTGCCATTGTGGGAGCCATTTTTTCATTCGTGCGACAAAATGGGCTGATACAGGGTGGGAGGGCAACGCATCCTTCAACCAAGCGGGCGGTGGAGCAAGGAGTTGATGTGTTTGTGGGTTTAAGGGCGGGATGAGGAAATCTATCGTGCCGACTTGGGCCCTGCCGTCATTTGTTGCTTCGATATGCCGCCATTGCGCCGTCACAAAGAGGGGCGGAATTGGAAAACCCATGACGTTAAGCCGTGCAATCGCCTCGTTGGTGAAAGGGCTGTCGCTGGGTGTGGGGCCGTGCAAAGTGATGAGACGCAGGGCGGCGCAATCCTCTACGGCTTGTGCTGTGGTGAGTGTGTTATTGAGGTAGTTGCGGTCATCATGACACACATCAGTCTCCGCCATAACTTGCTCTAGCGGGATGGGTTGCTCGGTTGCTTGGGCGATGAGGATCCCCGTCACTGCCCCTAGCTCTGTGCGGATTAAAGCGAGAAAGGAATAAGGGGAATTATCGGTGATTTGGGCAGCTAGAACAGGATGCCATGCCCCATGGGGGAGTAAAAGTGTGTGATTACCGAGTGTAATATGGCCTGTGATAGTTTCTGCTAAGTCAGGATATTGTAGATGAACAGGCATAGGGTGGGATGCGGCTGACCCGGAGTTAGAGGCTTGCGGTCTCAAGGCGGTGTTATGTGTGTTGTTGGGCTGAGATGCTGTCTCTAGGGCATGGTTGGGCAGCCATGGGGCGAGCTTTGTAAGGGTATGAGAGGGGAAGAAAACAGCCAAAGCGATGCTAATACCGCATAAGCATACACAAAGCCGCCATAGGGGAGCATGACGCCATAGGGCAGAAAAAGCAGAGCAAAAGCGGGTCATAAACGAGCCTTGTTCATACGGGTTTGCGGGCCGTTGCTGGGGTGGATGCTTAAAGCCCCTGTTGGGCTGGAGAGGAGATGAATATGGGTGTAATTTTGTTGCTGAGCGGTGATGAGGGCATCGCTTAACATATCTTCGATAAGGCGGCGGACGCCATGGGCATTGGTTATCTCTTGGGCATTATAGTGCTTTTGTAAGGGCTGGCTGAAAAGGGATGGGTCAATCCCGCCCGCTTCCACCGTGAGGCCATAATTGCGGATGAGCCTTTCGGCCTCCAAGGCGGCAATGCGTGTAAGGCTGGCGCGTGTAAGGGGGTGGAAGGTGAAGCTACGGTCCACATGCCCGAGTAGGAGTGGGGGAATTACCTGCTCTGTGGGTGTGGGAGAGGGATTTGCAGGCTCCAACGCGCTATGAAGCGAGGTTGTGAGGATAAAGATAGATTGTGTTGTCGGGATATGTTTGCCCGTGATGGGGTCAGGGATGTATCCATCCATCCATGCTGAGATAAGAGCATTGCCGATTTCCGGAGGGGTATATTCGACCCCATTGAGGAGGATGAGGGCATCGGGTTGTGCCCTGAGGGTGGTGGCGAGGTCATTTAAAAAAGTCAGCCCATAAGTGGGGGGCTGTGCGATGGGAGGCTCTGCCCCCGTGAGGGTGAGTTTTTGCATATCAAACGGCACGAGGGGGCGCGCTGTTTGGAGAGCAAGTTGGCGGGCAAGATGTGTTTTGCCTGTACTGGGCGGGCCACTAAACAGAAAAACGCCGACAGGTTGTGTTCTATTATGGAGGCTAAGACGCCGGCGTAATTGCTGGCTAATCTCCTCACAAATATCATCATGGCCAATGACGCGCGCTTGCAGCGTTGTTGCGAGTTCCTCTGCATTAAAGCTAGAATCTTGCTGCAAGCGGATGGCGGTTTTCTCATAGGCTTTGGTATTGATTAAATACCCAAGGAGAAGGGGTAGCGGTGTTTTGCGATGGAATAGGCCATGCTGGGCTAACCGCTCGACAGACAGATAATAGAGTATCCCCCCTAAAGAAAGGGCCAAGGTAATGCAGGCTAGAGGGATATAAAAGGGGCGGCCGTGGTCGAGTATTTTATAGCCTGTATGGATAATGGCTAAGGGTGCGGTGTGGAATAGAAGGCCAAGCTGTATGAGAGCCAGTAGCAGGAAAAGGGCCATCATAAGCGGCATCATGCGCGAAAGCCAAAGGAGGAGAGATTTCATCATATGCTTATATCGCTCACGCTTATTCTTTAAGGCCAAGTATATTCCTACAGCCTATGGGCCTATGGTTTTATGGGAAGCGTGAGAAAGAGGAAAGGGGGGAGGGTACGAGAAAAGCTTGCATCACTTGTGGCTCTGTCGTATCTAGAGAGATGTTATCACTTTCCGTTCTTTTGGGGGGTGGCCCGGTTGGGCCGCCTTTTTTGTTTTGGATCATTTTTCCACATCGCCGGAGATTGCCGGCCAAGCAGCCCCATCATATGAGGGGGAATCCACGCACGGGATTCGCCGTCTTAGTGGGTTAGAGGCGCGTATTGCCGAACGTATCGCCCCGACTTTGCTGGATATGGGCTATGAGCTCGTGCGGCTTTCCGTCCTAGGGCATGAGACGCCAACCGTGCAGGTTATGGCTGATCGTGCTGATGGTTCGCTCATCAGCGTTGATGATTGTGAGCAAATCAGCCATGCAGTTGGTGCGGTGCTAGATGTGGATGACCCCATACCGGGGGCATGGATGTTAGAGGTCTCCTCCGCAGGGATAGACCGTCCACTCACCCGTGCGAAGGATTGGGAGCGTTTTGCTGGTCATCTTGCTAAGGTGGAGCTTGATACCCCGATAGAGGGGCGGAAGCGTTTTGCGGGTATTGTGCTTGGCATGCAAGATGAGTGTGGTTTGCTCCGTCTTGATGATGGGCAGGATGTTGCCTTGCCGTTAGACGATATGCGTAAAGCACGTCTCGTTTTGACCGATGAGTTAATTGAGGCAAGTGCCGCACTTGCTGGTATAGTGCCGGAAGATGAGGCGGGCAGTAAGCCCCGCCGCGCACCAAAGTTGAAACCCAAAAAGCCGGGGAGAAAGAGCTGATGACCCGTCTTATGCTGGCTGGAGGTCCGACCTGATGGACACATCTGTTACCCGTCCCGAATTGCTGTTAGTTGCTGATGCTGTCTCGCGAGAGAAGAATATCGATCGTGAGCAAGTGCTAGAGGCTATGGAGCAAGCCATCCAAAAGGCTGGCCGTGCGAAATATGGGCATGAGAAAGATATTCGTGCCACGATCGACCGTAAAAGCGGTGAGGTGCGCCTAAGCCGATGGACGGAAGTTGTTGAGACGGTCGAGAATGAAGATGCGCAAATCCCCTTGCGGATTGCTCAAAAGATTAAGCCGGAAATCCAGGTAGGGGAGTTTATTGTTGACCCACTCCCGCCGATTGATTTTGGGCGTATTGCTGCGCAGACAGCCAAGCAGGTTATTGTTCAGCGTGTGCGGGAATATGAGCGCAAACGCCAATATGATGAGTTTAAAGACCGCGTTGGCGAGGTTGTTAACGGGACGGTCAAGCAGACAGAATATGGGAATCTGATGGTCGAGCTTGGCGGTCATGCGGAAGGGCTTTTGCGCCGGGATGAGCTGATTCAGCGCGAATCTTTTCATAATTCCGACCGGATTCGCGCTTATATTTATGATGTGCGCGATGAGCCACGCGGGCCACAGATTTTCCTCTCTCGGACGCATCCGGGCTTCTTAGCAAAGCTTTTTGCTCAGGAAGTGCCGGAGATTTATGACGGGATTATCGAGATTAAAGCCGTAGCGCGTGATCCGGGGTCCCGTGCTAAGATGGCTGTTGAATCACGCGATGCCTCAATTGACCCGGTGGGGGCATGTGTTGGGATGCGTGGCTCGCGCGTGCAGGCCGTTGTGGCGGAATTGCAGGGCGAGAAGATTGACATCATCCCTTGGAGCGCACAGGCAGCGACATTTGTTGTGAATGCTCTTGCCCCTGCGGAAGTAACCAAGGTGGTGATGGATGAAGATGCTGGGCGCGTAGAGGTTGTCGTGCCGGATGAGCAGCTCTCTCTCGCTATTGGGCGGCGTGGGCAGAATGTGCGTCTGGCTAGCCAGTTGACCCGGTGGGATATCGACATCCTTACAGAGGCTGAAGAATCGGAGCGCAGGCAAGAGGAGTTCCGTAAGCGCAGCAGCCAGTTTGTTGATGAGCTTGATGTAGATGATGTGATTGCTGGCTTGTTGGTGACGGAGGGTTATCATTCGGTTGAGGACCTCGCCTATGCTGACCCTGCGGAGCTTCATGATATTGAAGGCTTTGATGAATCGGTCGCTGAGGAGCTGATGGCGCGTGCGAATGATTATCTCGCAGGGCGTGAGCGTGCTTTGGATGAACGCCGCCGTGAGCTTGGTGTTACAGATGATCTCGTTGCGCTGAATGTATTCTCCCTTCAGGTCCTTGTGGAGCTGGGGGAAAAAGGCATCAAAACATTGGATGATCTTGCCGACCTCGCTGCTGATGAGTTGATCGAACTTCTAGGTGGTGATGAGCCGCTGGAGGAAGCCGAGGCTAACGAGATTATCATGGCAGCGCGTGCGCATTGGTTTGATGATGAAGGGGCTTCTACGCATGAGGCCGGAGACGGAGCCAAGGCTGAAGGAGCGTCCGATCACGGCTGAGGAACATAACTTTGATGATGTTGATGACGGCCCTATTGGGAAGGGGCGGCGTGCCCCTTCCCAGCGGCGTTGTCTGGTAACGCGCACCCATGATGAGCCGCAACATATGGTACGGTTTGTCATCGGGCCGGAGGGGCAAATCGTAGCGGACCTCGCTGCGCGCTTGCCGGGGCGGGGGATGTGGCTGCGTGCAGAGCGTGCCGTGTTGGAGGACCCGCAATTACCGCGTTTTTTTGCGCGGGCGGCTCGGCAAAAGGTGGACGTGCCCGCATCTCTTATAGAATCTGTAAGGGATGGTTTGGCAAAGCGTCTTCTGGATGGTATCAGTCTGGGGCGACGTGCTGGTGAATCGGTGTGTGGATTTCAGAAATGCCGGGAACGTATAGTCGCCGGTAGAGTCGGGGTAGTTATTTGTGCAGCAGGTGCGAGTCAGGATGAGGTGGCCCGTCTGCTTTCAGGGCATCGGGAGCTTCCGGTGGTCTGGGTGCCGGGCCATGTTTTGGCAGCGTCATTTGGGCGGGAGCGTGCCGTTTATGCGGTGATGTCCCCCGGTGCGCTGGCGGAGCGGGTGAAGGCGGAATATAAGAGATTTGCGGGGGTGGCAGAATGTACACCTCCCGGCCCTGAGATAGGGCAGTAAGGGACAGGCAGAGACTATGAGCGACGGCAACGAGCGCAACCAGAATGACACTCCAAAAGGGGCAACCCCTAAAGAAGGGCAGAGCAAGAGCTCTGGTCGCCTTTCCCTGCGTCCTGCGGGCCGTAAGGAAGTTGGGCGGACGGTAGAGGCAGGCTCTGTTAGGCAGAGTTTTAGCCATGGACGTTCTAAGGAGGTCCGTGTTGAGGTGCGTAAGCCTAAACGCAGTAATGCCAGTGGCGGGCGTGGTGGCCGCGGCGCGACTGGTGTGCGGGGCCTGACAGCCTCCGAGCAAGAGAAGCGGCAGCGCGTTTTAGCTGAGGCAGCGGCACGGCGTGAGGCGGAAGAAGAAGCTCGTCGCGAAGCAGAGAAGATTCGTATTCGCTCCGCTGCTGAGGAAGAAGCTCGTAAGAAAGCTGAGGCCGAAAGCCAACGCGCTGCAGCGGAGCAAGAAGCACAGGCGCGTGCGGAAGAAGAAAAAGCACGCAAGGCCGAGGCGGCTGCACGGCGTAAGGAAGCGGCGGAGCAAGTTCCTCCTCCTTTAACAAGCTCTACAGCGGGTGGCGTTCAATTAGCAGAGCCGACGAAGCGGCTGCGGCCTTTGGCAGAGCGTGCCATTATGCCGAGTCGTCCGGTGAATACTCCGGCGGCGTCTTCGCGGTCTGCGGCGGCGGCCCGGCCGAGTGGTAATGAGACATTGCATCTGCGTGGTCGGGCCGCTGCGGCGGCAGCTGGGGATGATGAGGCTGCTACGCCTTCACGTCGCGGTGGCGGCGGGGGTGGTGCGCGGCGTTCGACTACGCAATCCCGTCGTTCTTCTTCACCGCGTCGTGGTGGGGCAGGGCAGGATCGTCGCTCTGGTCGGATTGATGTGCGGGCCGCTATTGAGGGTGATGATGGTAAGACACGCTCTCTGGCCTCTGTTCGCCGTCAGCGGGACCGGGAACGGCGGCAAGCGGAGTTGGAGCGTTTGCGCTCTGACCAAGTGCGTGTCGTGCGCGATGTGACGGTGCCGGAGACTATCACTGTAGGTGAGCTGGCAAACCGTATGGCTGCTCGTCAGGGTGAAGTTATCAAGACGCTTATGAAGATGGGCGTGATGGCTACTGCGGCCCAGAGCATTGATGGTGATACCGCTGAGCTTGTTGTGAGTGAGTTCGGGCATCGCATTAAGCGTGTGGCTGATAGCGATGTGGAGCTTGGCATTGAGGGCATTGAGGATAAACCAGAGGACATGAAGCCGCGTCCGCCGGTTGTAACGGTGATGGGCCATGTTGACCATGGGAAGACCTCCTTGCTGGATGCGTTGCGGACCACGGATGTGGCTCATGGTGAGGCTGGGGGGATTACTCAGCATATCGGGGCGTATCAGGTAACGGTGCCTTCTGGGCAGAAGGTGACCTTCATCGACACGCCGGGCCATGAAGCCTTTACCTCCATGCGGGCGCGTGGTGCCTCTGTGACGGATATTGTGGTGTTGGTGGTAGCCGCGGATGATGGCGTGATGCCGCAGACGATTGAGGCTATCAAACATGCCAAAGCTGCTAATGCGCCGATTATTGTGGCGATTAACAAGATTGATAAGCCCGGTGCGAATCCAGACCGTGTGCGGACTGAGCTGCTAAACCACGAGATTGTGGTTGAGAGCATGAGCGGTGATACGCAGGAGGTTGAGGTTTCTGCGCTTAAGCGGGAGGGGTTGGATAAACTCTTAGAGGCTATCCTTCTGCAAGCTGAGATTTTGGACCTGAAGGCGAACCCGAATCGCATTGCAGAGGGTGCCGTGATTGAGAGCCGTTTGGACCGTGGTCGTGGCTCTGTTGCGACTGTTCTCGTGCAGAAGGGGACGCTCAACCGGACGGATATTGTGGTTGCTGGTGCGCATTGGGGCCGCGTTCGTGCCTTGTTGGATGACCACGGCAAGCAGATTAAAAAGGCTGGTCCGTCTGTCCCTGTAGAGATTTTGGGGATGAGCGGTGTGCCTGATGCCGGGGCACCTTTTGTTGTTGTCGATAGTGAGAATCGGGCGCGTGAGATTAGCGCGTTCCGCCAGCGTAAGGCGCAAGAGAAGGTTGCGGCGATGCAGGTGGCAGCGCGTGGTACGCTGGACCAGATGTTGGCGCGGATTCAAGCAGGCGAGCAGAAGGAAGTGGCTTTGGTCGTCAAAGCCGATGTGCAAGGCTCTGCTGAGGCGATTCAAGCAACGGTCGAAAAGTTGTCGCATGAGGAAGTGGCTGTGCGTGTGCTGAATGCCACTGTGGGGCAAATCACTGAGAGTGACGTGCAGCTTGCTAAAGCCTCCAATGCTGTGATTATTGCCTTCAATGTGCGTGCCACAGTGCAGGCGCGTGAGCTGGCCCAGCGCGATGGTGTGGATATTCGCTATTACTCCATCATTTATCAGGTGGCTGATGATGTGGAGACGCTGGTTAAAGGCCGCATCGCGCCGAAACATCGTGAGAAGTTCCTTGGTTATGCGGAGATTCGTCAGGTCTTTAATATCACCAAGGTGGGTAAGGTTGCTGGTTGTTATGTGACGGAAGGTGTTGTTAAGCGCGGCTGTGGCGTACGGCTGTTGCGTGACAATGTGGTCATTCATGAGGGTGAGCTAAGCCAGCTGAAACGCTTTAAGGATGATGTCCGCGAAGTGGCCCATAACTATGAGTGTGGTCTTTCCTTCGCAGGGTATAATGACCTGCGCGAGGGTGATGTTGTGGAATGTTTTGAGATGGAAGAGATTCCCGCTTGAAGAAACGACCATCCTTTGATTTGTTAACCCCGGCAGGTGAAAATCCTGTCGGGCCGAGTACGCGCCAACTTCGCGTTGCGGAGGAGGTGCGGCATGTCTTGGCGGATGTGTTCGCGCGGACGGAGTTCCGGGACCCGGAGCTTTACGGCGTTACCATCACGGTGACGGAAGTGCGTGTCTCGCCGGATTTCCGTCATGCAACGGTGTTTGTAACCCGGTTGGGGCGTGATGATGTTGAGGCTGTTTTGCCTGCGTTAAAGCGTGTTGCGCCCTTTTTGCGTAAGCGTCTTGCCACCGCGTTGCGGTTGCGGACTGTGCCGGAACTGCATTTTCAGCCTGATATATCGTTAGAGCATGCTATGGAGGTGGAAACGATTCTGCGTTCCCCAGAGGTTCAGCGTGATTTAAAGGCTGGGGGCCGTGGTTCATCTAATTCTGATGATGCAGAATAAGGCGCGTTATGGCGCGTAAGACAGGGCGCGATATACATGGCTGGTTGATTCTTGATAAGCCATTAGGGCCGAGCTCTACAGCGATGGTAAGCCGGGTGTTACGCCTTTTTGATGGGCGTAAAGCCGGGCATGGGGGGACGCTGGACCCGTTGGCTTCTGGCGTTTTGCCTATTGCTTTTGGTAAGGCTACGAGCACGATTCCTTATATTATGGATGCGACAAAGCGGTATCGCTTTACGTTATCTTTTGGGGAAAGCCGTACAACGGATGACCGTGAGGGCGAGGTCCTTGCGCGCTCTGATAAACGGCCATCTGATGAGGAGATACGGGCTGTTCTTCCTGCATTATGCGGGGATGTGATGCAGGTGCCGCCTGTGTTTTCTGCCCTGCGTGTGGGGGGGCAACGTGCTTACGACCTAGCCCGTGCAGGTCGCCCACCAGATTTGCCGCCTCGCCCAGCGCGGATCGATTCGATTACGCTGATTGAGCGGCCAGATGCGGATACAGCTGTGTTCGAGGTGCAGTCGGGCAAGGGTGTTTATATGCGCTCTTTAGCGCGGGATATTGCTCTAGCTTGTGGCACGGTAGGGCACATCTCGGTCTTGCGGCGGACGAAATGTGGGCCGTTTGATCTCTCTCATGCTTATGAGATTGAGCAGTTAGCACTAGACAAATCGGCCAAAACTAGAGACAAGGCATATGCCCTTCCGGTTCCTTTGCTGGATGCGGCGACCGCGCTGGTCGACATCCCGGCGTTGGCCGTTACAGAAGCAGAGGGGAAGGCCCTGATTTGTGGGCAAGCGGTGACGTTGGTTCATCTTGAAGGGGACATGCCTGCTAATATGGAGGATGTTCCATTGTGGCGGGTTACGGTAGGGGGGCATGTTATCGGGCTGTGCCGGGCGGCTGAAGGGCGGTTACGGGCAGTCAGAATGTTGGAAAACCATTTGTTTTTTGGAGAACACGATGTCGATCACTGCTGAACGCCGCAGCCAGCTTATTGCTGAATATCGCCGTGCTGAGGATGATACAGGCTCCCCGGAAGTGCAGGTTGCCTTGCTGACCGAGCGGATTGTGAATCTTACCGAGCATATGAAGACCCATAAAAAGGACTTCCACTCCCGCCGTGGGTTGTTGATGCTTGTTGGTCGCCGCCGCGCACTGTTGGATTATCTAAAGCGTAAGAGTGATGAGCGTTATAAGACGCTGATTGAACGTCTCGGCCTGCGCCGCTGAGATTTCATCCATGGCCCGGAGGGGAACTCTCTCCGGGTTTTGGCCTTGCATTATAGCCGCCAGGGAACGTTTTTTCGGCGTTTCAGGCCACATGGTGTCATGGTGCGTTGGTGCATCATCTCCGCCATGCCGTCCGAAACGCTGTTCAAGACTGGGGCGAGCAGGGCTTTTTAGAATTGCTTCCGGAGGAAGACAGAATGTTTGATAATTATTTCCGCAAAGAGATTGAGTGGGCGGGCCGTCCGCTAGTGTTCGAGACGGGGAAGATTGCTCGTCAGGCTGATGGTGCGGTCATGGTTACTTATGGTGATACAGTCGTGTTATGTACCGCTGTAGGGGCTAAGACGGTAAAGCCGGGGCAGGATTTCTTCCCTCTGACAGTGAATTATCAGGAGAAAGCTTACGCCGCGGGGAAGATTCCGGGTGGGTTCTTCAAGCGGGAGGGGCGTCCTTCTGAGAATGAAGTGCTGACATCGCGCTTAATCGATCGTCCGATTCGTCCGCTTTTCCCGGATAATTTCCGTAACGAAGTACAGGTCGTGGCGACTGTTTTAAGCCATGATATGGAGAATGATCCGGCTCTGGTTTCGCTCATCGGTTGTTCTGCGGCGTTGACATTGTCGGGTATTCCTTTCTTTGGTCCGGTTGGGGCTGCGCGCATTGGTCGTCTTGATGGCAAATTTGTTGTCAATCCGACCCTGAGCGAGGTGACTGATAGCAGTTTGGACCTCGTTGTAGCAGGGACGGCTGAAGGCGTGTTGATGGTTGAGTCTGAGGCGCAAGAGCTCTCCGAGGAGGAGATGCTTGAGGCCGTTATGCTGGGCCATACGGCCTTCCAACCTGTGATTGACGCGATTATTGACCTTGCCGAGCATGCGGCACGCGCACCGTGGGATTTGCCGGAGATTTCCAAAGAGGAAGTGGCTCTGCGCAAGCGTGTTGATAAGGTAGGTAATAAGCTGATTGCCGAAGCCTATAAGGAGCGCAGCAAGCAAGCGCGTGTGGAGAAGGTCTCTGCGGCGCGTGAGAAGATTGTTGCAACGCTGGAGGAAGAAGGCTTCGACCCCGAGCTTGCTAAACCGATGATTAAGGATTTGGAAGCGCAGGTGGTGCGTGGTGCCATCTTAAAGACCGGCATCCGTATTGATGGTCGCGATACAAAGACAGTGCGTCCTATCATGGCGGAAGTTGGTGTGCTGCCGCGCTCTCATGGGTCGGCTCTCTTTACCCGTGGGGAGACGCAGGCTCTTGTTGTGGCGACCTTGGGCACGGGCCAAGATGAGCAGGTGATTGATGCGTTGGAGGGGGAATATCGCTCCCGCTTTATGCTGCATTACAACTTCCCGCCTTTCTCCGTTGGGGAATGTGGTCGTATGGGTTCACCGGGGCGGCGCGAGATTGGCCATGGTAAGTTGGCATGGCGTGCGATTAATCCGCTTCTTCCTTCTAAGGAGGAGTTCCCTTATACATTGCGTGTTGTCTCTGAAATTACAGAGAGTAACGGCTCCTCCTCCATGGCGACTGTGTGCGGGACCTCTCTCTCCCTGATGGATGCGGGTGTACCGATGCCGCGCCCTGTGGCAGGGATTGCGATGGGTCTGATTAAAGAAGAGCGCGGCCATGCTGTGCTGACGGACATTTTGGGTGATGAGGATCATCTTGGGGATATGGACTTCAAGGTGGCAGGGACGTCTGAGGGTGTGACAGCCTTGCAGATGGACATCAAGATTACCTCCATTACGCCAGAGATTATGAAGGTTGCCTTGGAGCAGGCGCGGGAAGGGCGATTGCATATTCTCGGCGAAATGAGCAAGGCTCTGGCCGAAGGCCGGACAGATGTTGCCGGTAATGCGCCGAAGATTACCACGATGACGGTGCCTGTGGCGAAGATTCGCGATGTGATTGGCTCTGGCGGGAAGGTGATTCGTGAGATTTGCGAATATTCTGGGGCGAAGGTCGATATTGGTGATGATGGTGTCATCAAGATTGCTGCGGCCAATGATGAGCAGGCGCAAAAAGCCATTAGCCGGATTGAGGGCATTGTAGCAGAGCCAGAAATTGGCCGGATTTATGACGGTAAAGTTGTTAAGACGGCTGATTTTGGCGCGTTTGTTAACTTCCTTGGTCCTAAAGATGGTTTAGTACATATTTCTGAGCTTGCTGAGGGGCGCGTAGGGCGGACGACGGATGTCGTCAAGCAAGGTGATGCTGTTAAGGTCAAGGTGATTGGCTTTGATGACCGTGGTAAGGTAAAGCTCTCCATGCGGGTTGTGGACCAAGAGACTGGTGAGGATATTACCGAGACTGTCGGTGCTAAGCCGGGTCGTCCACGCCGTGATGCGGAGTGAGTTTTGTGTGGGAGGGGGTGTGCCCCCTCTCGTGGTTTTTTTGTGGTTGCATAGCGGGGACGTCTGACCTCTATGAAGTCGATCAATGCCGTCCGTTTTGGTGGTCAGGAGGTTTTGCCTCTGATTGAAGGGGGCAAGGGTGTTTCTGTCTCCAATGGTATTTCTGCCGGTTACTGGGCTGCGGCGGGAGGAGTCGGGACGATTTCTGCCGTTAATGCTGATAGTTATGATGAGCAGGGGCGTCCCGTTCCGCAGCTTTACCATGGCAAGACGCGCCGCGAACGGCAGGGCGAGTTGGTGCGCTATGCTATTGAGGGCGGCATTGCTCAAGCAAAGATAGCGCACGATATCTCTGGCGGTCGTGGTCGTATCCATGCCAATTTCTTGTGGGAGATGGGCGCGGCAGAGGATGTTATTACGGGGATTTTGGAGGGGGCACCGGGGCTGATTCATGGTCTGACATGCGGTGCGGGGATGCCCTATCGCCTCTCGGAGATTGCTGCGCGTTTTGGGGTGCCTTATTACCCGATTGTATCTTCCGGTCGGGCATTTAGTGCACTTTGGAAACGCTCTTATGTCCGTTCAGCGGAGCTGCTCGGTGGGGTCGTGTATGAGGACCCATGGCGGGCTGGGGGGCATAATGGCCTCTCCAATACTGAGAATCCTCTCGCCCCGGAGGAGCCTTATCATCGTGTGGTTGCTCTACGGAAGGTCTTGAATGGCTTTGGCCTACAGCATGTGCCTATTATTATGGCAGGTGGTGTGTGGCATCTGGAAGAGTGGAATGATTGGCTTGATAACCCAGAGATTGGCCTGATCGCCTTCCAGTTTGGGACGCGCCCACTTTTAACAAAAGAAAGCCCCATCCCAGAGGCATGGAAGCAGCTGCTCCTTACCCTAAAGGAAGGGGATGTTTACCTAAATCGCTTCTCGCCAACGGGTTTTTATTCTTCTGCGGTGCAGAACAGCTTTTTGCGTGGTTTGCGGGAACGGTCTGAGCGTCAGGTTGCATTTAAGAGCGCAGCAGAAGGCGTGTTTGATACGCCTGTTTGTTTAGGTGGGCGGGGCCGTGAGGTTTTTGTCCAAGCTGAGGATGTAGAGCGCATCGCACGATGGAAAGAGGCGGGTTATACCCAGCCGATGCGTACACCTGATGATACGGTGGTGTTTGAGACTTTAGAGACAGCGCGGCAGGTTTTGGCTGACCAAGCGGCCTGTATGGGGTGCCTCTCGCAATGTCGCTTCTCAAATTGGAGCCAGAAAGGCCCCGCCTTTAATACGGGGCAGCGGGCGGATCCGCGTTCTTTCTGCATCCAAAAGACCTTGCAGGAGATTTCTCATATTCAGGATGTGCCTTTGGAAGAACAACGGCAGATTGTGGATCATAATCTCGTTTTTGGTGGGACGAATGCGTGGCGTTTTGCGACAGACCCATTCTATGCCAATGGGCATATCCCGACAGTGAAGGAGCTGGTCGAGCGGATTATGACAGGCCGGTAAAAGCCCGTCATATCCTTTGAGGCCGCTCTTAGGGGAAGAGACGTTGGGTTGTCCAGTCTTTCCCATCTGGGCTGCGGGTAAAGAGAACGCGGTCATGTAAGCGGAAGGGTTTATCCATCCAGAACTCAATAGTGGAGGGGCGGACGCGATAGCCATTCCAATAAGGGGGGCGGGGGATGCTCCCAATAGCGAAATGGGCGGCCTCTTTTGTCACCACCTGCCAGAGGGCTTTGCGGCTCTCAATAGGGCGGGATTGCTGGCTAGCCCATGCGCCAATACGGCTTGCACGCGGGCGGGATTGGAAATAGACGTCCGCCTCTGCTGCTGGTAAGAGCGAGACCGTCCCGCGGATGCGTACTTGCCGCCGCAGGGACTTCCAGTGGAAAAGTAGAGCGGCCTGCATATTATGGTCCAACTCGCGCCCTTTAGCGGATTCGCTATTGGTGTAAAAGACGAAGCCTTCATCATCAAAGCCTTTGAGCAATACCATACGCGCATCGGGCAGGTCGGTGGCATCAACCGTGGCGAGGGCCATGGCGTTAGGGTCGTTAGGTTCTTTTGCCTCGGCTAAGCTCATCCAATCCTGAAAGAGAAGGAAGGGATTTTCACCGGTGATAGTGTGATTATCCTCTTCAAAAGCGGTCTCAATTTCATGATGAGGGGGGATGCGTGGGGCGTCCGTCATGGGGGTATCCTTGGCATAGTGATAAGGGGATGAGATAATCATGAAAGCGCGACGCTTGGATGTCCAGCTTTATGGAGGGTGTGTGTGATGGAGAGTTTTCGGTTTATTTTCATGCTCACAAAGGATGACCGCACGGTAGAGCATGCTCTCACTGTGGTGGAGACGGCGTTGCGCCTGGGGATAAAAGACATCGGCTTTAAAGATATTGGCTTACCTATCCCCGCCTTGCAGCGTTTGGCTGAGGTTATTCGCTCTGCTGGGGCGCGTGTGTATTTGGAGGTTGTCTCGCCTGATCGTCAGCGAGAATTGGACTCGGTGAAGGCGGGGTTAGCGTTAGGGGTGGATTGTCTGATGGGCGGGACGCATGTGCCTGATGTTCTGCCCCTGCTAGAGGGGCATAATGTCGCCTATTATCCCTTTGCGGGGCATGTGGTGGGGCATCCTAGCGTGTTGAAAGGCACACCGGCGGAGATTGCCCGTAATGCGGCCGAATGGGCGGCTCATCCCGCTGTGGCAGGGCTGGACCTGCTTGCTTACCGCAATGATGGGGATGTGCCAGAGGTCATCCGGGCGAGTTGTGCTGCGGTGGAAAAACCAGTGATTGTTGCAGGGTCCATCAGCACGCCAGAGCAAATTGAGGTGGTACGGCGTGCTGGGGCAGCGGGGTTTACTGTGGGGACAGCGGTTTTTGAGGGCGTCTTTCCGGCCAAGAGCGCGCAGTTGGAGGACCAATTACGCGCCGTTATGGCCTGTTGTAAGACAGCAGCGGCATTAAAGTAATCCCAGCTCCGAGAGGCGGTTGCGTAAGGCGATGGGGAGGGAGCTGACCCCGTCATCTGCTACGCCTGTTGCAGTGTGGTTGAGGTCAGGCGGGGCGTCCTCTGCTTTGAAGTAACGCCAGCCTTGGAAGGGGCGCATCGGGCGTGGTTGGGTAGGGATGACCTCATCAGAGACGAGGATGAGCGTGCCTTGGTGACCATCATCGCGCGTGTAGGTATCAAAGCCAATAATGGGTTGTCGGCACATAATGAGGCCGTTTATGACGCGATAAATCGATCCTTTCGTTTGGAGAATCTCCTCTGCGCGTTTGGGCATAGTGCGGGTGCGGACATAAGCAATGCCGTTATGACGCTCTATAGCGACCCAGTCTTGCAGCATCTCCGGTGATGTGCAGCCGACAATCAATTTGATGAGATGGAGCGGCGTTGAAGCTTGGTTGGGCATAGCTTTAAAGATAAGGCTGCGCTGCGTGTGTGTGAAGCCCCGTTTTAGAGGACGAGTTGGCTGAGCATGGCCTCTAGCAGGAGACGCCCGGATTCTGTGGCGCGGAGTGTATGTTCATCCTGCTGTAGATAGTCTTCCTCCAAGCAGGCTTGTAGAATTACAGGCTCGAGACAGTCTTGGAGGGGGAGGCCCGTACGCTGGGCGAAATGGGCTTTGTTAATACCCTCGCGGAGGCGTAAGCCCATGAGGAGAGCCTCTCGTGCTTTCATCTCCGGGGTGAGGGTTTCTTGTATGCGTGTGCCATGGCCATAATGGGCAACACGCTCCGCCCATGGCTCTGGGGCGCGATGGCGGCGTGTTGCGTAGAGCTGGCCTTGGCGGGTAAGGCGGCTATGGGCACCGGGGCCAATACCGAGATAATCATTATAATGCCAATAGGTAAGGTTATGGCGGCTCTCGGCACCGGGGATAGCGTAGTTGGAGATTTCATAATCGCGCAAGCCATAGGTGGCGGCCTCATGACGCGTCATTTCATAGAGGCGGGCGGCGAGGTCATCTTCTGGGAGGGTAAGGGCACCGCGCCGATGACGGGTCTCAAATACCGTGCCGGGCTCGATGGTGAGTTGATACAGGGAGAGATGGTCTGCGGCGAGGGCGAGGGCTGTGCGGAGCTCTGCTTGCCAGTGAGCTTCTGTTTGGCCGGGGCGGGCATAGATGAGGTCGAAAGAGAGGCGCGGGAATAAGCGACGTCCAAGCTCTAGCGCGGTAAGTGCTTGCTGTGCGGAATGTTGGCGGCCAAGCGTGGCGAGGTCTGCATCATGTAGGCTCTGCACGCCGAGGGAGAGGCGATTAACCCCGGCTTGGGCAAAAGCACGGAACTTATCAGCTTCCACACTGGTGGGGTTGGCCTCTAACGTGACCTCTAGGTCATTCACGCTAGGGAAAAGCTGGCGCGCATCCTCAATAAGTTGATGAACAGCTTCTGGCTGCATGAGGGAGGGCGTCCCCCCGCCGAAGAAGATGGAGACAAGATGGCGGGGAGCATCTTGTGTTAAAAGAGCGGCTTCATAGCGTAATTCATCCCGCAGGGCTTGTGTAAAACGCTCCTGCGGGATGGTCTCCCATACATGGGAGTTGAAGTCACAATACGGGCATTTAGAGAGGCAAAAAGGCCAATGAATATAAAGGGCGAGGGGTAAGGGTGAGGTCACGCTTAAATCGCGACCCGCACCCCGAACTCCATAACGCGCTCTGGTGGAATACGGAAGAACTCCGAAATAGAGGTCGCGTTATTGAGCAAATAAAGGAAAATCCACATCCGCCAGAGCGACATCTTCGGCACTTTGGAGCGAAAGACGAGGTCATGAGAGGTGAAGTAAGAGGCCTGAATGGGGTCGAAGTCCATTTCAGTCATCTGGGCGAGGGTAACGGGGAGATTTGGCATCTCCATAAACCCATAACGCAGGATAACACGGCGGATGCCCGGTGAGAGCTCCTTAACAGTCATGCGCTCGGCAGCTTCAACCTCTGGTTGGTCAAGTGTTTGGACCGTTACAAACAAGACCGTTTGATGAAGAACCTTGTTATGGCGCAGGTTATAAAGGAGGGCATCGGGGACCATCTCCGGGTCGGAGGTCAGAAAGACCGCAAGACCAGGCACGCGGATGGTACGGGATTGGGTAAGACGTGTGATGAAGGAGCCCATCGGCACGGCGTCGCGTTTCTTTGTATTACGGATGAGCTGACGGCCCCGCTGCCATGTGGTCATGATGAGTGTGCTTCCCGCTGCGATGCTGAGCGGCACCCATCCGCCCTCTGGAATCTTCATCACATTGGCGGAGAAGAACACGCCATCAAGGAGGAAGAAGAAGCCGAACACAACTCCCACAGCGTAGCTTTTCCATTGGAAGACGCGGTGGAACACGACCATGGCAAGCACACAGGTGCAGAGGAAGGTCCCCGTCACAGCGATACCATAAGCAGATGCCAAGGCAGAGGAGGAGCGGAAGGCAAGCACAAGGACAACAGCCCCAAAGGCCAACATCCAGTTGAAGGAGGGCAGGTAGATTTGCGCTTCCTCATGCGGGTTGGTGTGAATAATGCGTGTACGAGGCAAGTATCCCAGTTGAATGAGTTGCCGGCAGAGTGAGAAGCTGCCCGAAATACCAGCCTGACTAGCAATAATGGTAGCGCATGTAGCCAGCAGCAGCATTGGGATTTGCATCCAATGCGGAGCAAGGTAGTAGAAGGGGTTCGCCAAGGTCGTGGGGTTATGGATAATCATGGCCGCTTGCCCAAAGTAATTGAGCGTCAAAGCCGGTAGTACGAGGAATATCCAGACATAACGAATAGGGGAGCGACCAAAATGCCCCATATCCGCATAAAGGGCCTCCGCACCTGTAACGGACAGCACAACAGAGCCGAGTGCAACGAAGGAAAGCTTCCCGTGTGTGACGATGAAGCGAATAGCCTCTAGGGGGGAGAGAGCGAGTATAATCCCCGGATGCAGCGTAATGGCGCGCGCGCCTAAGAGGGCGATGGTGATAAACCAGACCAACATAATCGGGCCAAAGGCACGCCCAATCTTCCCGGTACCGAGGGCTTGGGCTGCAAATAAGCCCAGTAGCACCATAATCGCGGCGGGAATGATGAAGGGTGAGGCCTCAGGGACGGAGACTTCCACCCCTTCCACGGCAGAGAGAACGGAGATAGCGGGTGTAATAATGCCATCACCAAAAAAGAGGCAGGCCCCGGCAATCCCAATTAAACCAAACACCCAGCGGAAATAGGTGGATTTGCAAACGCGTTGTGCCAAGGCCATGAGGGCAATAATCCCACCCTCTTTATTATGGTCGGCCCGCATAACGAGCATAACGTATTTGATGGTCACAATGAGCATCAAAGCCCAGAAGGTCAGGCTGGTAAGACCGATAACCTCCCATGTTTGGGCGGGATGAGTTTCTGTCCCTACGGTGCGGATAGAGGATTGCAGAGCATAGAGCGGGCTGGTTCCGATATCACCATACACCACGCCCAACGCTGCGAGCATAGCCCCGAGCCCTTTGGGGCGCACATGCCCCCCCTCGGCTTGGGGAGGGATGGACGTAGGCTGGCCTGTGGAATCGGGATAGCGTGCATCGGCTGATGAATCCTTGAGGGATATGCCATCTTGTTCAGACATGGAGAAATCATCCTGTTTGACTGATAGACACCCATCCCCCGCAGGAAGACAGGCAGTAACGCCCCGCTAGAGGCACTGACTATGATTCTGGCTTCATGACAGTTTTTTTATGTAAAATGCAAGACGGAAAGGGCAAAAAACTCTCTTTTATGTCGTTATGGGCTGGCGGGACGGTCTCCAAAAATGGCGGTGCCAACGCGGATGATTGTAGCCCCTTCAGCAATGGCGACGTCAAAATCAGCCGACATTCCCATAGAGAGTGCTGGTAGGCCATGGCGGTGATTGAGGCGAGCAAGCTTTTGGAAGAAAGGCCGTGGGTCCGCATGGAGAGGCGGGATGGCCATCAACCCTTTAATGCGGCTCCCAAAACGTGAGAGAGCATCTTCGATAAATCGGTCAGCCTCTAAGGGGCTAATGCCGGATTTTTGTGGCTCATCGCCAATATTGACCTGAACAAAAAGCTCCGGTAAGCGACCCGTTTTTTGGGCCGCTTTTTCCAGTGCGGTGCTGAGGGAGGGGCGGTCTAGGCTTTCAATCACATCGGCGAGAGCGCAGGCTTCAACGGCTTTATTTGTTTGTAAGCTGCCGATGAGATGGAGCCTAAGATCCGGCCATTCCTCTCGTAAAGCGGGGAACTTTGCGGCTGCTTCTTGGACGCGATTCTCACCAAAAATGCGTTGCCCTGCTTTGAGAGCCTCCCGCACGGCCTCTTGGGGATGGAACTTGCTGACAGCAACAAGCTGAACCTCATCAGCTTGCCTATGCGCGTTATGGCAGGCCGTGGCCATCTGGTTGCGAATCTCGGTGAGGGCTTGGGCGATGGAGTGATTCTGCGTCATGGGGGGATTGCACCCTCTTTAAGGGGAGGGGTCAAGAGCTTCTTGAGGTCGCTATAAAAACCCTCTTGACTTTCCCATGTGTAACTCCCGAAAACGGGCGCATGACACATGCTTCTTCTCCTCGTCCTGCCTCTGCACGCCCTAAAGGGGGGCGAGGCCGCCGTAAAACGGTACGTCCTGCCTCTATATCGCGCCATGAAGACCCGGTGCGGGATTTAGCCTTCGATATTGTCTGCGGTGTGGTGGAGCATCGCCGGATGCTGGAGACGACCTTAGAGCGTAGTCCATGTGAAGGGCGCGATAGGGCCGCAGCGCACCGGCTTGCCGCAGCGACTTTGCGGCATTTGGGCAGCATGACGGAGCTGCTCCAACCGCTTTTGCGGCGTCAACCGCCGGAGCCTGTACGCTGTGCATTGTTACTAGGTGTGGCACAGCTTTTGCCGCTCCAAACGCCGCCTCATGCGGCAGTCGGCACGATTGTGGATTTGCTGCATCGGCGGGGGCTGTCGCCTTTTGCGGGGCTTGCAAATGCTGTGTTGCGCCGTGTGGCGCGGGAAGCGGACACGCTAAAGGAAGGGCTGGATGATGCGCGGTTAGATGTGCCGCCGTGGTTATGGAGCGCATGGGGGCGGCGCGCGCGGTCTATTACGCAAGGTTTTTATCAAGAAGCCCCTCTTGATGTGACGCTCAAACCCGGTTGTGAGGCCCCAGAAGGGGGTAAGACCTTACCAACGGGGAGCGTGCGTTACCCTGCGGGGACGAAACTTTCTGCCTTACCCGGTTTTGAGGAAGGGCAGTTTTGGGCGCAAGATATGGCGGCGGCTATGCCGGTGCGGTTGATGGGCGATATGAGCGGCAAGTGTGTGGCGGATTTATGCGCAGCTCCGGGGGGCAAGACAGCGCAGCTCCTTTGTGCAGGGGCTGAGGTGGTGGCTGTAGAGCGTGAAAAACCACGTGCCCAGAGGCTGCGCGACAATCTGGCCCGTCTGCGTTTAAAAGCGGAGATTGTTGTGGGGGATGCGCTGCGCTGGCGTCCATCAGCCCCCTTGGATGCTGTGTTGTTGGATGCGCCTTGCTCGGCCACGGGGACGTTGCGGCGGCATCCTGATGTGTTGTGGATTAAACGGCCACGCGATATTGCCACGCTGGCTGCTGGGCAAGACCGTTTTATTGATGCGGCCTATGAGATGCTCAAGCCCGGTGGGATGTTGCTTTACGCTGTTTGTTCATTACAGGATGAAGAAGGCCCCCAGCGCATTGCCCATGCGCTAGAAGATGGGCGGTGGGAGTTATCTCCCTTTACGGAGGAGGAGCTTGCTGCCCTACCGCGCGCACGGACGGAGGAAGGTTATTTCCGCACTCATCCGGGGATGAATGTTGCAGAAGGGGGCATGGATGGCTTCTTTGCCGCGCGTTTGCTTCGCCGGTGAGGGCGGAGCGTGAAGCGGTTTATGACATCCAAAGTTATGACATCCAAGGTGGGGTAGGGAGGTTCTTACTGCGGAGGAAATCCGGGTTGAAAAGCTTGGATTGATAACGCGCCCCGCCATCGCTGAGGATAGTGACGATGTTATGCCCCGGCCCTAACCGGCGGGCTATGCGGATAGCCGCAGCAATATTAATGCCTGATGACCCCCCAACGGAGAGTCCTTCCTCCATTGTGAGATGATAGATTTGTTCCAAAGCTTCCGCATCGGGGATGCGCTCAGCATGATCAGGGGCGCAACCTTCTAGGTTTGCTGTAACGCGGGATTGGCCAATCCCTTCGGTAATGGAGCCCCCGCTTATGCTGAGGTCATTTGCCGTGACCCACCCATAAAGGCCGGAGCCTTCTGGGTCGGCAAGGACGATGTCGGGGGTTTTTGCACCATCACGTTGGGCGAGTTCGCGCAGGCCGAAGGCCATACCGGCTAATGTTCCACCAGAGCCGCAGGAGCAGGTAAATGCATCGACTTTACCCTTTAATTGGGACCAAATCTCTGGTGCGGTGGTGGTGCGATGGGCCTCACGGTTGGCGGTATTATCAAATTGATTCGCCCAGAAGGCCCCTGTTTCTTCGGCTAAACGGCGGGAGACATGCACATAATTGCCGGGGTCGCGATAAGGTTTAGCGGGGACGAGGCGGAGGTCTGCCCCGATCATCCGCAGGAAGTCTAGCTTCTCCCGGCTTTGGGTTTCTGGCACCACAATAACAGCTTTGCAGCCGAGTGCATGGGCAACGAGTGTGATGCCGATGCCTGTATTACCTGCCGTACCTTCGACAATCGTACCGCCTTTTTGCAGCACGCCACGGGCAAAACCATCCTGAATGATGGAGAGAGCGGCTCTGTCCTTTACCGAGCCACCGGGATTCATGAACTCTGCTTTGCCGTAGATGTTACAGCCCGTACTCTCCGAGGCATGGCGGAGGCGAATGAGTGGTGTATTGCCGATGGCCTGAATCAAAGAGGGGCAAGGTGTAGCGTGAGGCATGAGAGAATCCGATGATTTCTGATTGACGGAATGAATCGCTTTTAACGTGTGAAATAGGGTATCATCATTATGAACCACGTCAAATAGCGTGGAAGGTATTATACCCTATATATAATCGTTATTTTTTGATTCAACGGAGGAGAATGTGATGAAGCAGAAAACAGCGCAGGAGACATGGGTCGTTTTGCAGGAAGACCCGCATGCTGTGTTGGTTGATGTCCGCACGCCAGAGGAATGGGCACAGGTGGGCATGCCAGAGCTTGGTAACATAGGCAGGAAGCTTGTCGCTTTAACATGGGGAGCGGGGAGCGAGGCAGAGTTTATTCATGCCTTAGAGCAAGCGGTGCCAGATAAGGCCACGCCGCTTTTCTTCATTTGTCGCTCTGGTGTGCGCTCGCAAAAGGCGGCGACATTAGCTGCACAGGCTGGGTACCAAACGCTCACCAATGTCGCTGATGGTTTTGAGGATAAGCACGGCCCCGGCACGGGGTGGAAGGCCTGTGGCCTCCCTGTAAAATAGGCCTCCTTTGCCTTATTGCCCGCTATTAGGGTCTGTCTCGGCCTCATAGCGGGGGGTAAGGATGACGCACCACGGGTAGCGGCTATCATAGCTTTGGCCTTCTGGGCTGCTGACATGACCGCTTGCATCGGTTGGGACATGGGTGAGGGCGACAGCATCATCCACATTCCCGCCAATGATGCTGATTTCCCGCCCGAAAGGCTCGGCATTTTGGCCCGTGGCAACAACAATGCCGCAATGGGCGGGGAAGCCGTAAGGGGTGGGCAGCATAGAGAAGGTGATGCTACTGCTTCGCCCCCGTCCTACGCAGAGTATATCCCCGCGTTGTGGGGCGTAAGAGGCGGGATTTTGCGCTGTGATGCCCGGATTATTACCAGAAGCAGCAATATTGATATAGGTGGCGTGGTTAGGTGAATATGGGAAGCGAATATTCGCCCCCCCTACGCGCATAACGTAAGAGATAAAGGCCGCAGACCACGCATAATTACCATCTTTAGCGGCGGAAAAAAGGCGGCCATCACCGTCTGTGCGGCCTGTCCAACGGCTCTCTGTCTCTTCAGGGGGTTGGCCTATCCACCAATATTCCCCAATGCGCTGCCATAGGCCGGGGAGGCGTTCAGGCTTGAGGGCGGGGCTGGTTGGTTCTGGCCGGTCATGGGGGTCTGCATCGGCTACGGGGCTGCCAAACATCCGCCATTCACGCAGGGCGATGGCAGTGACATCTTGGCGGTTAAAAGGGGCGAAGTTTTCGCTTGCAAAAGCGGGGACGCGATCATCATAGCCTAGCGGGCCTGCACGTCCATCCGCATATTGGCTCATAGGGGTAAGGGCAGGCCGCTTAGCAGAGCCAGAGCAGGCTGCGAGCATGAGCAGCCCGCATAAAGTGGTTACCCCTGCCAGAGAGCGTGTTGTCCCAAAAGGAGATGAACGGCGATCGGGGGGAACTGCGTACATGGTGGGGTCCTGCGTTGTCTTGCGAGCTATCTCTGACGGTTATGAGGGTGAGAGTAAACTGTTTTTACGGGGTTAGGACAAGCGTTATGTGTGATGTGGTCGCTAAGTTTTAGGGCTACCTTGAGTGAGGGGAAGACTATACGAAAAGGGCGGCCGGGAGGTCCGGCCGCCCTGTTGTGCGTTTGGATAACGCAGAGGGGGGTTAGTCCTTCCGGGCTGGGGGTGCCATAAAGGAAGGCGCGATAGGTGTGGGAACGTGGCGATGAAGGATAGCGTCAATCTCCTTCTTATCCTGTGCGGTGAGCTGCCAGTTAAAGACATCAGCCACACCGTCAATTTGCTCTGGTTTGCGTGCGCCCCATAGAGCAATGGTTGGGCCTTGGTCTAACACCCAGCGAATGGCGAGCACCATGAGCGACTTACCGTGCCGGTCTGCGATTTTCTTTAAATCATCTACAGCGGCGAGATAGTCCTTAAAATGCTCCTTTTGGAACTTCGGATCACCAGAGCGGAGGTCGCTTTCGGGGAAGGTTTTATCCGCTGTCATTTTGCCTGTCAGTAAGCCACGGCAGAGCGGCCCATAAGCCAGCAGGGCAAGTTTATGCTCTTTTGCGTAAGGCAGGACGTCTTTTTCAATCTCGCGCTCAAAGAGGTTGTAAGGTGATTGAACGCTTGCCAGCGGCGCAACCTCGCGGAAGATGTCCATTTGCTCTGGGGAGTAATTGCTCACCCCGAGTGCGCGAATCTTGCCCTCTTTATGGAGCTTTTGCAGCTCGCGTGCTGTGTCCTCAATGGGGGTGTTAGGGTCTGGCCAATGGACTTGTTCAAGGTCGATGGTCTCTACCCGTAAGCGGCGGAGGGAATCTTCCACTTCCTTACGGATACGGGCAGGGCTGGAGTTGCGGAAAGGCTTGTGATCGTCCTTCCAATCTAGGGCTAGTTTGGTGGCAACGCGGGCTCTATGGGGTTTTTCAGCCAAAGCGCGGCCTACCACTTCTTCGGAGTGACCAAACCCATAAACGGGTGCTGTATCGATGAGGTCCACCCCTTCATCTAACGCGCGATGGATGGTGCGGACGGCATTATCATCATCAGGGCCGCCCCACATCCAGCCACCAATGGCCCATGTGCCTAGGGCAACGCGTGATACGGGTTTGTCAAAACCGGGAATGAGAATGGTGTTTTCATTCATAGGTTTGTCTCCATTAGAAAGTGAGGGCCGTGCTTATGAGGGTAACGGCCTCCTTCCCATATGGGGTGGGGGATGGGGGTGATGCAAGCGTCTGTTCTTCTTTTTGGTATTGCGCGGGAGGAGGCGTATAATGGCCCTCGTTTTTGGAGAGAAGGATAACCCTCATGGCTGATATGCAGGACCGCAAAATCCCCGTTACCGTTCTGACTGGCTTTTTAGGCGCGGGTAAGACGACCTTGCTAAACCATATTCTAACGGCTGATCACGGGCGTAATTACGCTGTTGTGGTGAATGAGTTTGGCGAGCTGGGCATTGATAATGACCTCGTTGTGGATGCGGATGAAGAAGTCTTTGAGATGAATAATGGCTGCATCTGCTGCACGGTGCGGGGGGATTTAATCCGGATTCTAAGCCGTCTTTTGCGCCGGCGCGGCAAGTTTGATGGCATTATTGTAGAGACTACCGGCCTTGCAGACCCAGCCCCTGTTGCGCAGACCTTTTTTGTTGATGCCGGGATTCGCGAAAAGGCAGAGCTGGATGCTGTGGTAACAGTGGTGGATGCTTATAATGTGCTGCAAACGCTTAACGAAAGCCCAGAGGCGGTGAATCAAGTAGCGTTTGCGGATGTGATTATCCTCAATAAATGTGATTTGCTTGATGAGGCGGGCCTTGCCGCGGTGGAGCAGAAGTTAAAAGCCATTAACGCCGTTGTGCGGATTCATCGTGCTGAGCGGGGCAATGTGGCGTTGGAGGATATTCTGAACCGTGGTGGGTTTGACCTCAAACGGGCTTTGACCACCATGCCGGACTTCTTAGAGGAAGATGATCACCACCATCATCACGATCACGACCATGAGCATGAACACGGCCATCACCACGGCCATGACCATCATCATGAGCATGGGGCAGGGGGGCATCATCACGCCCATAATGAGGATGTAACGAGCCATTCTTTCACCGTTACGGCTCCTTTGGATGAAGAACGCTTTAATGCGTGGATAGGGCTTATTTTGCAGGAGCAAGGGCCGGATATTTTGCGAGCTAAAGGGATTTTACACTTTAAAGGCCAAGAGGAGCGATTTGCTTTTCAGGCGGTGCATATGATGGCCGATGGCGCGATGATTGGCCCGTTTAAGGAGGGTGAGGCGAAGCAATCACGCATTGTCTTTATCGGGCGTAAGTTAGACCGTGCCCAGTTGCAGCGTGGTTTTGAAGGGTGTGTGGCTGTATGAGCAACCCGCTAAGTAAAACATTGTTACAAACACGTGGGGCGGAGCATCAGGCGGAAGCCCCCATTATTGCCGTGCAGGCTAGCCGGGGTGGGCAGACTTTCGCAGCCTTGACGATGGATGGGGAGCTGCATCTCATCCCGCGGGAAGGGCTGCGCCAACAAGAGACGTGGCGTAAGCTGGCTGTGCATGAGGGGGCCATCTCTCTTGCACAGGGATGTGAGCCGGAGAGCTTCCTTAGCGGCGGGGAAGATGGCCGCGTGGTGGAGACGCGTGCTGATGGCACTATGGAGGAGCGTCATAAGGGCCGTAGCTGGGTGGATTGTCTGGCTAGTACGCCAACTCATTGGGCGTGCGCTTGTAAGAAGGAGGTGCATCTTTACAAGGCGGGGCATGAAGAGGCGGTGAAGGGGCTAGAGCATCCCTCTGCTTTGAGTGGCCTCGCTTTTGATGCCAAGGGCAAGCAGTTAGCGGCATCTCATTATAATGGGGCCTCTCTATGGTACGTGCAGTCGAAAGAGGCGAGAGTGCGTGCGTTAGAGTGGAAAGGCAGCCATACGGGCCTTTGCTTACATCCCGGTGGGGAGGCCTTGGTGACGAGCATGCAGGAGAATGAGCTGCATGGGTGGCGTTTATCCGATGGGCATAATATGCGCATGAGCGGCTATCCGCGTAAAATCGCCTCCATGAGCTTTACGCGTAAAGGGCGTTGGTTGGCGACTTCGGGGGCGGATGCGGCTGTTCTATGGCCTTTCTTTGGCGGGGGACCAATGGGCAAGCCACCTATGGAGTTAGCACGTCTGCCGGGTTTGTTTGTGACCTGCGTTTGTGCTCATCCCACGGATGATATTCTCGCCATTGGTTTTGAGGATGGCACGGTGCTCCTCGCAGAAGTCCCCGCTACAATGGAGGATAACGCACCGGGGGCCGACCGCATCCTGCCCTTATGCAATGGCCAGCGTAGCGGTGGTGTGGCCCGTGGTGCGGTAAATGCCATTGCCTTCACCCCCCAAGGCGGGGCTGTCATCTTCGGTACAGAGGAAGGCTATATCGGTGTGGTGGATTTATCTGCCCACGCATAAGGGCTGATGCTGGAAGAAGCGGCCCTTATGGTGCTTCTTCCGGCGTGGAATGGTCTGATGAGGCTTGGCGGGTTTGGTCATGCTGCTTTTGTAGATACCCTTCCTGCCGGGCGAGGAATTGGTCGGCGAGTTGCCCGTAAAGGGAATGGGAGCAGACCATGCGTGAGACGCCTAAGGCGAGGAAGGCGGTGGCCAGCAAAGCAAGGGTGATTTGCTGGTTATCGCACATTTCCATCACAATGACGGTGGCGGTGAGGGGCGATTGCACCACGCCGGAGAAATAGCCCACCATGCCGAGCAGAACCACTGCACCGGGGGCGGTATGGGGGAGGAAACGTGCTACCCACCCCCCGACGGAGGCCCCAATGGAAAGGGAGGGGGCGAACAACCCGCCCGGTATGCCAGAGCAATAAGAAATGATGGTCGCGGCATATTTCATCAAGAAATAAGACATATGGCCATGGCGGGAGCCATCAACGAGGTGATGGGCTTGGATATACCCTGTGCCGAATGTCTCGCCATGGCTAGCAATGCCGAGAATAGCCAGTAAAACGCCGCATAGGGCGGTAAAGAGAACAGGCCTGGAGCGTTGGATGCGGCCAATTTTACCCGGCAACCCCTTCCCCACACGGATGAGAAAAGCGGAAAAGGCCCCACCACCCAGCCCGCCGAGGATGCCGCATGCGAGGACGGCGATCCATGCTGTGCCAACAGGGACATCAACTGATGCATGGCCGAAATATGTATAATTGCCCCCTGTTAGGACAATGGCCGTTACACCAGCAATTACAACCCCTGTGAGCATGAAGCCGGAGGTCCGTTGGTGGAAGGAGCTGGAGAGTTCCTCAATAGCAAAGACAATCCCGGCAAGGGGGGTGTTGAAGGCCGCTGCCACCCCGGCTGCCCCGCCTGCGAGGATAACGCCCCGGCGTGTGGAGACATTCGCATGACCCAAAAAGCGGGAATAAGCGTGCATAATAGCGGCACCAACCTGCACTGTTGGCCCTTCACGCCCGATGGATGCCCCGCAGAGCAGCCCTAAGGTGGTGAGGCAGATTTTACCAAAGGCAATCCGTAACGCCAAAATGCGGTTGATGAGGGAGAAGTCCTCAATATGCAGTGTAGCGATTGTTTGAGGGATGCCAGAGCCTTGCGCACCGGGGAAGAAGCGTTTGGTCAACCACATGGAGAGGGCTAGCCCGCTAGGGATGATAGCGAGCATGATATAAGGGTTCCAGTGGTTTAAGTTTAGGCAGAGATGGCTGGCATAATCAGCAGCGCGAGCAAAGAGCCATGCAATGATACCAACCGTAATTGCTCCTGCCCAAAAGATGAGGGAGCGTTGCCAATGCGTTGTATGCGTGCGTGCCGAGCGGCGAAAGCGCGTAATACGGTTACGCCGCTTCATCGCATGGGGTGAGCTTGGGGCAGGAGGTGGGGTTGGTTGGGAAGAATCGGGCACAGTTCGGGTGGGTCCGCCACGGGGTCAGGGTGAAGGGATTTCGATCCCGTATTCGGATGCAGGGCGGGGTGTGGTCAAGGGGAGATGTGCATTTGCATGGCAGATGTGACCTTACCGTAACAGGAGGGACGTATGGGGAGGCCGTGTTACATCACCAACACACCGCTCGCACCGGGTTTATGACGTTTGGCGAGGTCTTCTGGCTCGACATGAATATGAATGGAAGAGCGGCCTAATACGGCGCGGATGGCATGTTCGATGCGGTCGCAAATATCATGAGCATCCGTAATACGCATTTCATCGGGGACGATGAGATGGAATTCCACGAAATAAAGAGCCCCAACGCGCCGCATACGGAGGTCATGAGCCTCTAATGCGCCTTGGCCAGCTTGGGTGATGGTCTGGCCCACTTGGCTGACAAGCTCCGGCGGGGGGGCCTCATCAAGCAAACCGGTCATGGAATGGCGCATCATGCCAAAGCCTGTCCATAGGACATTTAAGGCCACAAAGGCGGAGAGGAGTGGGTCCAACCAAAGCCAATGAAGGACAGGGATGAGGCACACACCAACGAGCAAGGCAATGCTGGCCCAAACATCGGAGAGAACATGATCCCCTGCGGAGCTGAGCGCTTGTGAATGGTGCTTTTTGCCCATCCTCCGCAAGATGAGTGCCCAGAGGAGGTTGATAACCCCCGCTGAAGCATTGAGCAACGCGCCGGGTAAGGGGGCTTCTGGCGCATGAATATGGAGGGCATCATGCCCTGCAATAGCAAGGATGACGAGGGCGGTGAGGACAACGAGTACGCCTTCTATCACAGCCCAAACATATTCAGCTTTGCCATGTCCGTAAGGGTGGTTATCGTCCGCAGGACGTGCAGCGAAGGCAACGGCCCATAAAGTGCCGATGGCAGCAAGGACGTTAAGGATGGTCTCGATAGCGTCAGAGAGCAAAGCCCCGGAATGTGAGACAGCCCATGCTGTGTATTTGATGCTCAGGACAATCACACTCACAAGGATAGAGAGGCGTGCAACCCGCAAACGTAGTTTCGTTGTGGCGTTATAAGGGGGGGCCTCTTGGGTTGGGAGTGGGAGAGCGGCAGCCATGGGGTTAGTCCGTGGTTGTGGTTGATGTATGGTGAGCCTCTGGCGTGCAATGCGGTGCAGAGCAGGCCGTAGCCGTAGCAGCCTCGACTTGGAAGGTCGGGTGGCCGATGGCAAAGCGTTCTTGCAACAGATGGGTGGCTTCATGCAGGGTTGCCGCAATCTGGCTTTGTGCGTCTTGCGCGCTGTATCCTTCAGGGAAGGGGTGGAGGGTGAGATGGACCGTTAGAGCAGTTTCGGTTGTGCTGATTGGCCAGATATGGAGGTGATGGAGGTCCGCAATAGCGGGCATAGCGCGTAGGGCATCCTCAACAGCGCGTGGTGTGATGCTGTGTGGGACCGCATCTAAAGCGAGGCCGAGTGCGTGGGTCAGAAGCGACCATGTGCCCCAGATAATCAACCCAGAGACGATGAGGCTCGCTAAGGGGTCGATGAAGGAAGAGCCTGTGAGGGTGATAAGCCCCCCTGCGATGACAACCCCTAGGGCCATAAGAGCATCGGAGGCCATATGGAGGAAGGCCCCGCGCATATTGAGGTCGTGATGCGCCCCGCGCATGAGCAATAAAGCCGTGCCACCATTAATGAGGATGCCAATAGCCGCTACGATGCTGATTGTCCGGCCGTGGACGATTTCTGGATGGATGAAATGCCAGATAGCCTCCCAAATAATCCCCCCCGTGACGAGTAAAAGGATGGTTGCATTGAGGAGGGCGGTGAGAATCGTGGCGCGTTTAAAACCGTAAGTGAAGCGTTCGCTGGGGCTGCGGCGGGCGAGGGCTTGTGCGCCCCATGCGGCAAGCAGGCTTAATACATCGGAGAGATTATGCCCGGCATCGGCTAAAAGGGAGAGAGAATGGGCGGCAAATCCCCATCCGGCCTCCCCAATCAGATAGGCAGAATTGAGAAGAATGGCGATGAGGAAGGTGCCACCAAAAGAGGTTGGCGCATGGCTATGCCCCCCGTGATGATGCCCATGCCCATGCCCATGCCCATGCCCATGCCCATGCCCATGCCCATGTGTATGCGTATGGTGGTCATGATGGTCATGGTGGTGATGGGCGGTGGTCGTCATGAATATCCTGATAGGCAGAGGAAAGCACAGGAAGGTTAATGATAAGGGAAACTTATTCACGATGCATCATTTTTCTGCTTTGCTTGTGCTGAGCCTGCTTGCCAGAGCCGCGTTGCTAGCAGTAAAGGAGCGGGCATGACAGCTTCTTCTCCTATGCTTCGTTTGAGTAACCTTGCTCTCCCCTTAGACCACGCAGAGGATGAGCTACGCACGGCGATTATTGCGCGTCTGGGCATAGAGGCAGAGGCTTTGCGGGCCTATCATATCTTCCGCCGTGGGTATGATGCACGGCGGCGGGGGCATATACAGCTTGTCTATACGCTCGATTGTGACGTGCGGGATTGTGAGGCTGTTTTAGCGCGTTTTGGCGATGACCAGCAGATTCGCCCTACCCCCGATACGCGCTGGGTCGCCCCGATATTGACCGCAGAACAACGTGAAAGGGCCGCGCGCCCTATTGTGGTTGGGGCAGGGCCATGTGGGTTGATGGCGGCTCTTATCCTAGCTCAAGCAGGGTTAAAGCCGATTATTTTAGAGCGTGGTCGTGCTGTTAGGCAGCGCACGGCCGATACATTCGCTCTATGGCGGAAGGCGCAATTTACAGCGGAAAGTAACGTACAATTTGGCGAGGGGGGTGCCGGTACATTCTCTGATGGCAAGCTTTATTCTGGCGTGTCGGACCCGCGTCATCTTGGCCGTAAGGTTTTGGAGGAGTTCGTAAAGGCCGGAGCCCCGGAGGAGATTTTATATCTCTCCAAACCCCATATTGGGACGTTTCGTTTAGTGACGGTTGTGCAGTCCCTCCGGGCTCAGATTGAGGCTCTCGGTGGTGAATATCGGTTTGAGACACGGCTGGAGGGCATTGAGACGGCAGCTTGTGCAGATAAGCCAGATATGCGGCAGATTACTGGGGTTAGGCTTTCTACTGGGGAGGTTTTACCTGCGGAGCGGGTGATTTTGGCGGTGGGGCATTCAGCACGCGATACATTTGCTATGCTGCATGAGAGTGGCGTGCCGATGCAGGCCAAGCCTTTCTCTATTGGGGTGCGGATTGAGCATCCTCAATCAGTGATAGATGTTGCGCGTTTTGGCCCGCAAGCGGGGCATCCTTTGCTTGGTGCTGCGGATTATAAGTTGGTGCATCATGCTAGTACGGGCCGGGGTGTATATTCTTTTTGTATGTGTCCGGGTGGGCAAGTTGTCGCAGCAACCTCGGAGGAAGGCCAAGTCGTCACTAATGGGATGAGCCAATATTCCCGTGCGGAGCGTAATGCTAATAGCGGCATTGTTGTGGAGGTTCGTCCGGGGGTGGATTTCCCCGATGAGCCTTTGGCGGGGATTGCCTTCCAACGTCATTGGGAGAAGGCTGCGTTTATAGCGGGTGGTGGGGCTTATCGAGCTCCGGCCCAACGAGTGGGGGACTTCCTCGCAGGGCGGGCTTCAACCTCTTTGGGAGCGGTTGTGCCGTCTTATCAGCCGGGTGTTACCCCGACAGACCTTACAACATGCTTGCCGGATTTTGTCGTGGCCTCCATCCGGGAAGCTCTGCCGCGTTTTGAGCGCAAGATTAAGGGCTATAGCATGGATGATGCGGTGATGACGGGGGTGGAGACGCGGACCTCTTCGCCTCTGCGCATCTTGCGGGATGATACTGGCCAAAGCCCGCTTGTGTGTGGTTTTTATCCGGCGGGGGAAGGGGCTGGCTATGCAGGGGGTATCCTCTCCGCTGGAATGGATGGCATCCGTGTGGCGGAATGGGTCGCCCAATCCTATATGGATGTCTAAGAGAGTCTGTTTCGCCTAAGCTGTACTTAAATAAGGTTATTGGGGTATTCACTTGATTGTAAAAAAAGTAATTTTTCCCTCTAAAAAGGCTGATTTCTTTAGAAAAATGAGGAAGTAGGCAGTGTTACCTATCCTTTTTTCAGCATTGGGTTTTTTTAATAACGCATAAGGACAAAATTAATCCATTTGAAGAGGTAAGTAATTTTTTATAGACAAGCCTGACTGATGAAGGAGATGCTTCTTCCCATTTTTTGATTAATTAAATAACGATTCAGGGAGAAGGTTCGTGATGAAAATGCGCGAGGTTCAAGGTGGGATGCGATTGCCATTAGAGATGGTGCCTGCTCGTCGGTCATTAAAACTATCCGCACGATGTGCGTTATTGCTGGCAAGTGTGTCCTCTTTCTCCTCGATGGTATCGTCAGCGTGGGCTGATGATGGGGCGCCTCAACCAGTGGGGGAGACGAAGATTTTTACGTCTGCCCAAGGTAAGATGGTCCCTTATATTGATTCCATTACAGATGATGGGAACAAGCTGGTTTCTGTCGTGCAAAATGGGCCGGGTACAACATTATTGGCATCAGCAAATAGCTATACGGGTTCGACCACGATTAGCCCAAGGTATGCTTGCTTTAGGGATAGAAGGAAGCATTGAGACCTCTAGCGGTGTTATCATGAATGGCGGCATCTTTAGCCTTGGGTCTGCTTGTGGTTCTTGCACTTCACCTGATGGGCTCTGGCGTTGGGGGGGCGGTTAATATTAAAAGCCTTTCCGGCGATAGCGGTACAGTTAATATGTACTCTAAGGATCTGAATATCACCTCCCCGGGTAATAATGATAAGCTTGGTGCAGATATTACAGGGAATGGGTGGGACGATTACCGTCTTTGCTGGTCAAGATGCTCAATATGCTAAAGAAGGATTTGGAGGTAATGTAAGTGGCCAGCTAAATCTTGTAACATATGCTGGTGCAACTGATGTTTATAATGAAATGGATTATAGCGGTGCGACTACTGTAAAATATGGTGGCAGATTACACATCTATGGTAGTGTTCCTAATACAAGCAATGTAACGATTGAGGATGGCGGTCTTCTTAATGGTGTAGGTACAATCGGTAGCCGTAATAGTACAACATATATTCAGACAGGCGGCACGATTGAGTCTGGTTATGCGGCCAATCCATGGGATGATTTGAAAATTGGAGGTAATTTAACAGTTGATGGTATCTCAGATTTTACGCGCACAACAAGTCAGCATGGTGGTCTTATTAAAGTGGGAGGTGATCTTACTTTAAAAGGGGAGGTTCTAGCACATTCGTCATTTGATTATGTAGGGTCAGGGGTACGGACCCTCTATCTTTACGAGGGGACGGTCCAAACGGGAGATAAGTTAAGTCTCAATGTTTATGGTACTCCACAAGGGGGAACGGACAGTTTCCAGATAGGTCACCATCAGGTCAATTTGGTTGAGGCGAATTCGACCGATAATTTATCTTTCTGGAATGGCACTCATATGACCCCTACGAATCAAGTGGAGGGTGGTTCCGGGGTGTGGAAGCAGGACGATACTGCACAAACAAACTGGACAAATGCTGCAGGAACAGAGAGTGCGCCGTGGGCTGCCGGTAGTTATGCTATTTTTCAGCATAGTACGGCCTCCAGTCCCGAGAACGGCGCAATTACAGTAGCGGGGACTGTAGATGTTGGTGGTATGCAGTTTACGCCTGCTCATAATGGGAATGATACACAATCATATTATCTTATCCCTTAAGGTACATCATCAAATATTGTTTTAGATGGGAAGGTGTATAATCAATCTGCATTTGATGTAACGAATCAAAAAAGTCAAAGTGCAGCACAAAACGCGGGCCTTCTTTATAACCCAACCGGTGCAGTTTCTGTGATTCGTGTGGGGGATGGGACCATGGTGGGTACCGGTACGGTTGCAAATATTAGTACAAATATTACAGATAAGTCTGGCAACTCTACGACACTTGTTAAGACTGATTTAGGGACGTTGAACCTTAGTGTGGCGAATAGCTACACGGGGGGGGACTGTCGTTATGGGCGGGGTACTCCAAATTGCGTCTGACCAAAGTTTAGGGGCTGCTGGGACAGCTCTGAATATTGATGGCGGTACCTTGCGGCTTGGTGGGGATGTGACTACGAACCGTACCGTTATCCTTGGTGCGTTTAATAACTATGCCGGGTTGGACTTAAATGGCCATACAGGTACGTTGAAGGGCTCTATCGTTGGGCCGGGACAGAAGCTCGAAGTGTGGGGTAATCGAGATAATCCCTCTGTTCTTAATATTAATGGGAATAACACTTATACGGGGGATACGTACTTTAAAGGCTCTTTTAATGATGCCTCATTCCCTACGAAGACGACAATTAACGCTAATAGTGATACCCCTTTTGGGGCCTCATCAAGCGATGCACATGGCGGCACCGTCTTTGTAGGCAATGCGACACTTAATGTGAATAATCACGCTACATTAGGTTATCATAGTATAATTAATGATGGAGGCACGATTAATCTTAATTCAGCTGACACGAATGGCCATGCAGATATAAATAATAGAGGCGGTTATGGGATCAACGCTGTTTTAAATGTTAATAATGCGTCCTCTGTTGGTGCATCGACCATTACAAATAATAATGGCGGTATAATTAATCTTAACGATTCTTCTCGCGCAGATGCGGCGACCATTAAAAATAACGGAGGAGCGATAAACGCTGTTGGGGGTAGTGGTGTTGGCTCGCTCTCTGGCAATGGAGGGGGGACTATCTCATTAAAGGGGACGTTCACTGTTGGTGCATTGAATCAGGATGATACGCTAGATTCCGTCATCCAAAATGATAGCTCTAAGAATGCTGGTAGCCTCGTGAAAGTGGGTACGGGCACGCAGACCCTAACAGGCAATAACAGCTATACAGGCTCCACTAATGTAAATGAGGGTACCCTCGCCCTTGCTGGTCAAGGCAGTATTGCCCAGTCTGCTTCCATTGATATTGAGCAACAGGGTAGTTTTGATATCAGTAAGGCGGCATCAGATGAAACTGTGAATACCATTAGTGGCTCTGGTAGCGTTATATTAGGTAAAAATACACTAAATATCGTGAATGCTAATTATATTAAGCCATATTTTGGTAGTATTTCTGGTAGTGGTGGTGTGAATCTCTTCAGAGGAGGTGTATTCTTTAGTGGTCAAAATACCTATACAGGTTTAACAGATGTTAAAGGGGGTGATTTCCACTTAGATGGGTCTATTGCTGGGGACTTGCTGAATGAGACGACAACTAAGATAGGAGATCAGCCGCAAGGTAAGGTGAGTGTTGGTGGGGATATAAAGAACTTAGGCGCCCTCACCATAAGAAACGCCACTATACATAATATTTCTTCCGATGCTGGTGCTTCCACGTTTCTAGGTAATGTCGTTGCTGAGGGTGACATATCGTCTAAGAGTGATTTTGTCTTTGGGGATACTAATAAAGACAAAGATAATGATGTTACAGCGTTTTCATATAACACTGGGAAGGGTAACAGAACGACCCTAAACGGTAATTTGATTCTAACACAGGCCCATGGGGCTATAAACGGCTGGGTTTTGGGGGTGCTGGGTTAACCATTGCTGGGGGGACGGAAGTTCTTAATGATTATTACGCGTCTACTGGCAATTTAACCATTAAAAATGGAGGTACGTTGGAAGTAGATGGTCAGGTATCTCCTTATATTGGTGGTCTAACGGATGTCCAAAATGGCGGTACATTGCGTGGGACGGGTAGTCTTCATAGTTTAAATGTTCAGTCGGGTGGCCTTATTGCACCTGGGACGGTTGGCTCTAACACGCCTTCTACCCTGAATGTCGCAGGTGATGTGAGCATGGCGAAAGGCTCCATCCTTCGCATTAATGGCACTAGCGACACGACAGGCCAGAGCCTGAC
>NZ_WNIF01000001.1:0-72816 GCF_009725845.1 Bombella sp. ESL0378
ATTAATATAGGTGTCTATATGGCGATGGTATTTTGGCATCAAAACGAAGCTTTTACTTGGCATTTTTATTTAAAACGGAAGAAAAGTTTTGATTATGGACAACCTACAATAGCTCCATTTGGACTAAATTATATGAATATACTAAGAGTTTCTGCCGTTTACTTTTTAAGAGTTATTAAAAAAGAAGAAGAAAGTCTATATGGTATAGGTCTGGAGGGGGGCTGCAAATAGTTTATGAGCTTTATGGGTGAGAGTTCTGTAGGATTAGAGGCAGATAAGCTTACACTAGGGAAAAGGATGTATAAGAGATGATTTCATTTAAAAAGATTGCATATACTAATGTTTTTATTTTATTGTTCAATCTACTAATTGAGATTTTTTATAGAAATCTGTTTTTTACAGCACTTTATATCTCTATAGAAATAGTAATTTTGTTTATCTTTTTTCGGAGGGTAGGGTTATATTTTCCAGAGCGTAAGGTTTATAAATATGGGGGAAGGTTAATTTTATTAATATACATATTACATTTGTTTATGCTTTTCTTTTTTAAAGTAGGGTCTACGCTTATATTATCTTTGATGATACCAATATTGCCTATTCTTATGTCGGTGAGTGCATTTGATATAATAGCTTGGACTTATCAAAAAGGTTTTTCTTATATAGCGAAAGATGTAACACGAGCAATCTTTTGTCCTATTGTTAATATATATATGTATGCATTATTTTTTAGGTGTTTAAAATCTTATTGGAAAGATGATTATAATTGCATTAGCAATCATGATAGAAAATATATAAATATTTATTTGTTAACTATTTTTATGCAATTCTTTATAATTCCAGTGTGCGTTGCAGTACTGATGCAGCATTATTAGTATGGATTTGGGATATTATTGGGTATAATAGACCGAGAAATGTAGAAGATTAGCTCAATAAAAAGGCGCACCTAGGTGGATGCGCCTTTGTGTATCACAGCAATCCTGATTACTTAGACCAGCGTGACAGTTGTTTTGATGTTGCCTTTGGTGGCGTTGGCGTAGGGGCAGACGAACTCGGTTTTCTTCAGTAGCTCAACCGCTTTGGAGCGATCCATGCCGGGGATGGAGGCCTCGATAGCGACCTCAAGACCGAAACCGCCATCGCCACGGGGGCCGATGCCAACGGTGGCTTGCACATGGGTATCGGCTGGGATGTCGATTTTCTCCTCACCAGCAACGAACTTCATAGCACCGAGGAAGCAAGCTGCGTAGCCAGCGGCAAAAAGCTGCTCTGGGTTGTTCCCCTTGCCATCGCCGCCCATCTCTTTGGGGACGCCAAGCTTGACGTGGAAGCTCTTATCGGTTGTTTCGGCAGAGCCATCACGGCCACCGGTAGCGCGGGCTGTGGTTTTGTAAACGACATTAACGGACATCAACATAGCTCCCGGCCCGACCGGTTGCGGGCCTTCTAGGGTTGTCTGACAAGGCCTAGCTCGTAGCAACGAGTATGCCTTCCCCCCAGAGATGGGCCTTTTTGAGAGTAAGACAATGGGGGAAGAGGAAAATAATAGGGGCTAAGAGCCATAAGGCCCGTCAGTGAGGTTGGGCGAGGAGACGGGGAGGTCTGCGAGGATGGCGATGTTGCTTTGGCAGCTGAGGACGGCGGCCTTCTCTGCAGGGGTAAGGCGGGCGAGGGCGATTTCGAGCGTTGGGCTTTCCTGCAATTTGAGGGAACCAGTGAGCAAGGGAACAGAGATAGGCTCCCCAGCTTTACGCGGTGGGGGCAGCGTGGCGAGGTGGGCGTGCCGTAGGGCTGTATTGCTCCGCAGAGCGTGAAAGGCCTCTAAAATAATAGGGTGAGGGTGGTTGCGCTCTTCAGCGGCGCGTTGGAGGATGGACGGAGGGGTTGTTTCTTCTGGGATGAGGAGTAACCCCGCTTTGCGGGCCCATGTCCCCCAAAAGCGACTACCGGTTAGCCCGACAAGAGGAATAGCAATGAGCAGGCCAACCAAGACCGGGAGCATCCAAAGGAAAAGTGCGAGAGAGACCGACCAAGCGGCCGCACTGAGGACGAGGCCAAAGAGGCTATAGAGCCAATATTTACGGATTGTATCGCCCCAAGGCAGGCTACCATCATCACGATTTTGGGCAGACCAGCCAGAATCGCGGCCTAAGAGAATGGAGAGAATGGCCGAGGTTTGGATGAGCATAGCGATGGGGGCAATGAGCGCACCAAGAAGGGTCTCCAAAATAATGGAGATAGAAAGGCGTATGACCCCGCCCGCTTGTTGACGTTCTTGCTTATCAAAGCAAATAGCGAGGAAGGCGAGGGCCTTGGGGGCGAGCAGCACAACCATGGTTTGGATGAAAACCAGCCGCGCCAGGATGGGGTCCACATGGGGCCAATGTGGGTAGAGGCTGCGTTGGGTGCTGAAATATTCGGGGTGGTAGAAATGCGCTTGTAAAGCAATCAAAATCCCAAAAAGGAGAAAGAGCAGCCAAAGCGGGGACATGATGTAAGAGCCTATCCCTACCAACATGTGCGAGCGGCTGACCCAGTGCATACCCTTTGTAAAAAGGATGCGCGCATGTTGGAGATTGCCTTGGCACCAACGGCGGTCCCGCACGGCGATGTCGGTAAGGGAGGGGGGGCTTTCCTCATAAGACCCCATAAGGCCGGGGACCATATGGATGGCCCAGCCGCCACGGCGCATCAAAGCGGCCTCGATGAAGTCGTGACTAAGGATGTGCCCACCAAAGGGGGGCTTGCCGCGCAGATGGGGGAGGCCAGCTTGCTCGGCAAAGGCTTGAGTGCGGATAATGGCGTTATGGCCCCAATAATTGCCCTCTGAGCCATGCCACCAGGCAATGCCCTGAGCAATGAGCGGACCATAAACGCGCCCGGCGAATTGTTGTAGGCGGGCAAAAAGGGTCTGCCCTCCCACAATGACGGGGAGACTTTGGATGAGCCCGACTTGCTCATGCTGCTCCATTGCAGCAGCCATACGGACAATGAGACTGCCATCCATGAGGCTATCAGCATCAAGGGTGAGCATAGCTGGGTAAGCCCCACCAAAGCGTGTGACCCAGTCCGCAATGTTGCCGGCTTTGCGGTCCGTATTTTTAAAGCGGCGGCGATAGAAAAGATGCTGGCGTGCGTAAGCGTGTTGGTGGAGGTCCAGCACGGCTTGTTCTTCTTGCACCCAAATATCAGGGTTGGTCGTATCGGAGAGGATAAAGATGTCGAAATGCTCGCCACGGCCTGTCTCTTGCAAGCTTTTCAGCATAGCGCGGAGATTGAGCATCACGCGTTGAGGTGGCTCGTTATAAGTGGGGAGCAAGATGGCGGTGCGGCTTTTTAGCTCCGGCAGGGGGCCGGTGCGGCGGATGCCAAGGCCTAGCCCACCATGGCGCAGCATGGACCAGAACCCGCCTAAGGCTGATGCGCAGGAGAGGGAGATCCAAAAGCTGAGGATGGTAAATAGCCCTAGCATCACCATCCCGAGGAGGCTTGTGCCGAGTGAGTTAAAAACGGCATTGATTTTGACAACACTATAGGCTGTCAGCGCAAAGGCCATCCCAAACACAAAGAGGCGGCGTAGCCAGAGGAGGGTGGGTGTGGTCGGTAGCCGCCAGAAGGCCCGCCCATGTCGCTCCGGTGCTTTATGGAGGGATTGCACCGGCATGGACAGGGGGGATTCAGGTGGCAGGAAGGTAGTGATGTGAGGGCTGGTCATGGGGTAATTAAGCGGTCCAGCGGTAGAGCCATGTTTCAGAAAGGGGGCCTTGGGCACTGGCGAGTTGGACATGCAGCTCGCATAATTTGGCGGCTCCGGGGTCTAGTTGGAAGAAGGCGCGCACGCCATTAATTTCCGGATTAGGCATAATGGTGATGGCAGAAATCTCCCCCGCAGAGCTCTGGGCGAGGAGATGATAAGCTGTGTCACCGGGGAGGGTGCGGAAGGGTTCGCCGTCAAAATCGAGGACGAATTGCACTTTCTCTGGATGGTCGGTTACAGCACCGACGCGTGTATCATGAATGCGCGCAAGATGTGTTGGCCAAGGCGTATCCCACCCCCAATACATCCGATAGGTGAAGTTATAGATCTGCCCTGCTTTTAGCGGTTGGTTAGGCCGCCAGAAGGAGACGATATTATCATTGACCTCACTAGGGGTGGGGATTTCGACAAGTTGAACGCCGCCTTCCCCCCAATTTCCAATAGGTTCGACCCATAAAGAGGGACGTTTTTCGTAATGGAGGGCGAGGTCTTCATAATCGTGAAAATTACGTTTGCGCTGCATCAGCCCATAGCCGTAAGGCCCTGCATCACTAAAGGAGGAGAGTTGAAGGTCGGTTGGGTTTGTGAGTGGGCGGTAGATGTTTTGGCCTGCCCCTGTCCATATTTGGAGGGCCTCACTATCATGCGCAGCAGGCCGCCAGTCATTAATGTGGGTCCGGTCATTTGCGTCAAAATAATACATGCCTGTTAGGGGCGCGATTCCTCCCGCTGTGATGTCCGTGCGGGGGAAGAAGGAGGATTGGACATCAAAGAGGGTCGTCTCACCGGGGCGAATAGTGAAACGAAAGGCCCCCGTAAGGGAGGGGCTATCCATTAACGCATGGAGGATGAGAGATTGGCTACCGGGGACGGGTTTCTCCAACCAAAAGCTGCGGAATGTGGGGAACTCCTCCCCCGTTGGGGTGCCAGTATCTTTTGCAAAGCCACGGGCGGAGAGGCCGTAAGTTTGCCCCTTAGCAACCGCGCGGAAATAGGATGCCCCGAGGAATACGGCACATTCTTCCATCACACCGGGATGATTGAGGGCATAACGGATGCGTAAGCCAGAGAAGCCTTCCCCCCCGGTCAGGTTTAGGGAAGGGTCTTTACTGGTGAACATATCGGCCGTGTAGTTAACAGGGCGTGCTGTACCGTCATGGACCTCATAAACATCAATAAGCTGCTTATAGAGATACCCGCGCGGGAAGAACTCAACATCAAAAGCGAGGTTGTCTTGCTTCCATAATGCTTTTTCTGAATTGAACTGAACGGCAGAGAATTGGTCAAAACTCATATGAGCCAGCGCATCGGGGAGGTCCTTGCGCGGGGGCTTGTAGCTTTTAGAGGCAAGGTCGCGCGCTAATGTGCGGACGGTGCTGTCATCAAATGGGGTAGCGGAGCCATCATCAGCATGAGCATGGCGTGCGGAGCTTGCACCAAGAGCAAGCCCTGCCCCTAAGCCTACGCCTGTTTTAACTATTGTTCGCCGTGTGATTTTCATGATGATACTGACAAACCCTATCTATATCTCTACAATTTGCTCCTCTTTACCCTGATATGGAAGGGGGAGGGAATGGGCATTGCACGGATAGATATATTAAAAAAATGTAGCTTTTTAAGGGCTAAGCCGTTCTAGGTTGCCAGTAATGCTCCCAAGGGGGCAGTTGAGCGGCTATGTGGCGGAGTGTGGTAGCGGTAGGTGTGGTCGTTAGTGGGGAGACATGGAGGAGAGGCCGACAATGGCTTACATCCTCCAATATCTGGGTGTTTTGTGGGGATTCGACCCCATTAGTGATGAAGCCAAGGACGGGAATCCCACGTTGATACAGGGCCTCAAGGCTTAAAAGGGTGTGATTAAGCGTGCCTAAATTGCTGCGGGTGACGAGGATGACGGGCACACCAAGTTGGGCGATGAAGTCAATCATCAACATAGTCTTCGTCAGTGGCACCATAAGGCCGCCTGCGCCTTCTATAATCAAGGGGGCGTGGGGGGCTTCTGGTAGGGTAAGCTGTTCGGGGTGGAGGGTTATGCTCTCAAGCGCGCTGGCAGCAGCGGGGGCGAGCGGGGCTTGCAGCGCGTAAGCTGGGGGGAGGATATGGTCTTGGGAGAGCTCTGTAAGTTGTTGGACGGTCTCAGTATCGCCGGGCTCCTCAGCAAGGCCGGTTTGGAAGGGCTTCCAATAGGTTCCATGCCACGCGCGTGTTAGGGCGGCACTGATGAGCGTTTTGCCGATTCCTGTATCCGTCCCGGTGACAAAGACGCCTTTTGGCGGGTGGGATGGCAGTGGGGGAGGAGGGGCATAGAGCATGGGTTACACTCCCTTTTGGAAGAGGCCGAAGGCGGCATGATAGGTCACATGGTCGTAATGGGCATCAAAATACCGCATCGCTTTGCGGAGCTGGGCGGCAGGGCGATGGGTGTGACGTGGCAGGGAGGCCCCAATGCGGCGCAAGCCTTGGAGGAAGTCCCGCGCAGATGGGATAGGGTCGTGCATGGCTTCACCACGCCAGACACCCCGGCCATGAGCGGGCCAGTCTTGCTCTAGCTGGGTGAGGGTAGGGTAGTCTGGCACACCGCAAGCGGTCGCGGTGGCGTGGCAGCTTTCCCGCCATTGGTGCAAGCTGCCTGCCTGTAAGGTGCTGACCATAAGCCGTCCGCCGGGGCGTAAAAGCTGTGTAAGGGCTTGGAAAGCGCGAGCGCGGTCCTCAAACCATTGGAGGCAAAGATTAGAGGTGATGAGGTCGAACCCTTCTGGCGGGGTTTGGTGGGGGAGGGGGGCCTCACCATCCATGACATAGCAGCGTATGTGCGCGGGTAGGGCGGCGCAGTGGTAGCGGGTGCGCTCTACCATAGCGGGGGCGATGTCGGTGAGGTGGTAATGACCTTGTGGAAAGGCCTCAATGAGGGCGCGGCTGAGTAAGCCTGTCCCACAGCCGAACTCTAAAATATGTTTGGGTTTTTCCGTGCGATGTTCTTTCTTAATCCATGAGGCAAGTGTTGTGGCGCAGCGTTTTTGGATGGAAGCGGCTTGCTCATAATGATGGGCGGCATCAAAGCGGGCGGCGATGGTGGCTTTGCGGTGGTTTGTCATAAGGAAGCGTTGATGATGCGTGTGAGAAAGGCTGCACACTCTTGTGGGTGCGTGAGGGGGAGGCGATGGCCGCCTGTGCGTTCTACTCCCCACGCCGCAGCTCCCATGCCGGAACGCGCGGGGATGAGGGGGTCATCCACACAATGGAGGCTATAAAGCCGCCCCTGCCAATAAGGCAAATGGTCGCGGTGATCGACCGTCTCGAGCATGGTGAGACCGTCCGTTAAAGCGGGGAGATTGAGTGTTGAGGGTAGGGTGGGGTCTGGCTCCCCACACATATGGCGGAATTGCCGCAGGACGGTTGCAGGCTGGCGTTCAAATTGCCGTATCATGCGGTGCATAATGCGTGGGGGGAGGCCCTCTGGGTAATCGGGGGCTGCGGTAAAGCGAGCAAAGCCGTTAAAGCTGATAAGCCCACGGCAGAGAGGGGAGCGTAACGTGAGCAAAGCGCAGGCCCCTGCGGAGTGACCAACGGCCCAAAAGGGAACCTCTGGTAATGGGGGGTGAGCAGGGGAGCCAAAATAGCCTGCATCAGTACAGATATGCTGCCATGAGGGGAGATGCGTGTGCAGCCCCTCCCAAAAATGGGCATCATACCCCCAGCCATGAAGATAATAGAGAGTGGTCATCAGGCGGCATGGCTCCTCAAGCTAGAGAGGAGGGCCTCGCCGAGCTGGTCAATCATTGAGGTAGAGAGCTGGCTTGTTAAAGCGATGCGGAGGCGGGCTGTGCCGGGGGGAACCGTTGGCGGGCGGATAGCCACGCTGAGAAAGCCGCGTGCCTCCAAAGCGTGGGCTATCTGTAAAGCGGTGTGGCTTTCCCCAACCATAATGGGGATGATGTGCGTGCTAGAGGCCCTCGTATCCCAGCCTGCGTCTTGAAGGTGAGAGCGGAGACGGTCGGCTTGTTTTTGGAGGTGGCAACGCTCATGCTCTAAGTGGGGCGCGAGCTCTAACGCTGCGTCTAAAGCACCAAGGCAAGCGGGAGGCAGGGCCGTGCTGTAAATAAAGCCGGAAGCGTGATTGAGCAGATAATCACATAAGGCGCGGCTGCCTGTAACAAAGGCCCCCATCCCCCCGAGGGCTTTGCTGGCTGTACTCATGGTAATATCGGCCATGCCTTGGGTAAGGCCGCGCCCTTCTGGCCCTAGTACAGCGGTTGCGTGGGCTTCATCTACATAAAGAAAGGCTTCGTAACGTTTAGCGAGGGCGCGTAGGGCGGCAATATCGGCTCGGTCGCCATCCATGGAGAAAACACTCTCCGTGATGATGAACTTTAAGCCCGGTTGGGAGGCATGGCGGTGGAGGAGGGTTTCCAAATGGGTGAGGTCATTATGGCGGAAGCGGATTTGCCGTACCCCTGCTGCTAAACAGCCCTGATGAAGGCTGGCATGGTTAAGCTTATCCATAAAAAAGAGCGCAGGATGGCCCATCTGGCGAAGCGATAGCTGGTTGAGGGCTGGCAGGAGGGAGGCATTGGCTTGCCATCCGCTGGCAAAGAGCAAAGCCGCTTCGCTCTTTTTAAAAGCCGCAAGTTTAGCCTCTAGCTCTGTGTGGAGGGGCAAGGTCCCGCTGACAAGGCGGGAGGCCCGTGCTCCAGTGCCGTAACGCTCCGCCCACTCTGCGGCGCGGTGGCGTAATAGGGGGTGATGGGCGAGGCCGAGATAATCGTTGGAGGTGACATCAATCAGGGCGCGCCCTTGGTGGATGAGCCGTTCCCCTTGCCGCATCATGGGGGTGAGATGGCGGCGTGTATGGTGCTTGTCACGCTCTTGGAGAGCGGCATGGAGAGCGTTTTGAAGGTGATTCATCCTAGATGCTCTTTTAGGACACGCTTTATAGCCCCAGTGAGGTGGGTGAGTTCATCTGAGGTGATGGTAAAGGCGGGGGTAAGGTAAATAATGCGCCGGAAGGGCCGTATCCATACGCCCTCTTTAAGGAAGGCGCGTTTTAGGGCTTCAGGGTCATCTAATCTTTCAAGCTCTACAACGCCAATGGCCCCAAGAGTGCGGACATCGCGCACGCCGGGTAGGTGACGGCATGGCTCTAGCTCATGGGTCATTTGGGTATGAATGGCGCGGACTTGCTCTAGCCGGGGTTCTTGGTCGAAAAGATCAAGCGAGGCATTAGCAACCGCGCAGGCGAGTGGATTGGCCATAAAGGTGGGGCCGTGCATGAGGGCGTGGAGGGGATTGTCCGAGAGAAAAGCCTCAAAAACTGTTTTGCGGGCCACCGTTGCGGCGAGTGGCATGGTCCCTGCTGTGAGGGCTTTGGAGAGGGCGATGATGTCTGGTGTGATGTCGGCTTGCTCGCAGGCAAAGAAGGTACCTGTGCGGCCAAAACCGGTAAAGACTTCATCCAAAATCAGCAAAATTCCGTAAGAATCGCAGAGGCGGCGGAGCTGGCGAAGGGTTTCTGCGGTGTGAAAGAGCATCCCTCCCGCCCCTTGGACGAGAGGCTCAACAATGAGAGCAGCGATTTCATGGCCTTGTCGGGCGAGGAGGGCCTCCAAAGCGGCGGAATGTGCGAGCGTGGTGGGGAGGTCTGCAAGGATTTGCTGCGGTAAAGCTGCGCCAAAGAGGCGGTGCATTCCTTCTTCAGGGTCACAAATGGCCATCATCGCTAGGGTATCGCCATGATAGCCCCCGCGGAAGGAGAGTAGCTTATGCCGTCCTGTATGGCCTTTATTGAGGTGATATTGAATGGCTATTTTCGCTGCGACTTCCATCGCGACAGAGCCGGAATCCGTAAAAAAGACGCGCTCTAAGTCGCCTGGTAAGCGGGCGGCGAGCCGTTGGGCAAGGGTTATGGCTGGTTGATGGACCATACCGCCAAACATGACATGGGGCATGCGCTCAGCTTGTGCGATAAGCGCGCGGCGTATGGAAGGGTGGTTATAGCCGTGGCAGGCTGTCCACCAAGAGGCAATGCCATCTATAAGGGTGCGCCCATCAGCAAGGGTGATGGTACTACCAGAGGTTGCTTGTGCTTCAACCGGGAAGGGAGCGGTATGCATTTGGCTATAAGGTAGCCAGAGATGAGGGAGGGTGCTGGCAGTGTTCATAGGTTAAGGGTGATAGGGCCGTTAGGATAAGAGGATGAACATGATGAGCTGGTAATGTCCCTTAAAGGAGGAAGGGAGACAAGGGGGCAGGCTATCTTATTGGGAAGATTGCAAAAAACTCACTTGACGTTAAGTTACCTGTATCTAAAGGGATGGTTATCTATAGGGCTATTCTCACCTAAATAAATGGAGAACGGCTAATGTGGGCATTGTATGAGGATTGAGAAAGATATCATGGTGAAGATGCGTGCTTTGTTGGCGGTTCTGGTTGTGCCGTTTTTGGCTTTAACGGCATGTGAGACACCGGGGCAGGAATCACGGCCTGATGTGTATGATCAATCCCAAGTCAATACCGTGCAGCGGGGCCGTGTTGTGCAGATTATCTCTGTCTCTGTGGCGCGTGTTAATGTTGATAATGCGCGTAATCGGCGTACCGCTAAGATTGTAGGTGGCCTTGTAGGGGCAGCTTTAGGGAGCGGTTTGGCCGTTGGTGCGGGTCATTCTGGCTGGGGTGGCGGTTTGGCTGCTGGTGCTGGTGGGGCTATTGGTGGGTCCCTTGTTGGCGGGCAGGTTGTAGGTGATCATACACTCGTTAAAGGTGTGACGATTGCCTATCAGGACCGTGCAGGTGGGGAGGTGCTTCTTTCCACCCAAGTGGGACGGACATGCGAATATAAGCCCGGTACGGCGTTATTGGTCTCCACAGGGGGGACGGGGACGCGTGTTCAGCCTAATGCGGCATGTCCGCGCCGGTAAAGCTGTGTGAAGGAGGGTGAATGATGCGGCATAATAGATGGGCTGTAGGCTGTGCTTTTAGCCTTATTCTGGCTCTTTATGGTGGGGCGGTTTATGCACAAGCGATGGACCCCACACAGTTAGAGCATTTAGGCCAGATTCAGGATAGCCAAGACCAACGCCGCGTCTCTTTGGAGGTTGCGCAGCAGCAAGCCGCACAACGGGCGGCCCAAGCACGAGTGCGTCAGCGGCAACAGGATGAGGCTTATGCAGCGCGTATTGCTGCCGCACAACGTGCGCGTGCTGAGACGGATTGGCAGGATGACCGGCAATATCGTGAGGCAAGCCGTGCTATTGCGTTGCAGAAACAGCAGCTTGAGCTCAAAATGTTGGAGAGCCGTGTGAGCCATGAGGATGAGTTCGTCAAAGCGGATTTAGCGCAGAAACAAGCGCAGACGGAGCAATTACGCCAAGCGGCGCAGGGCGATGTTGCTTTGAAGACAGACCTTGGGCAGGCCGCAAAAATGGCGCAACGCCATTGGTGGGAACAATAAGAACATTGGAAAGATAGCGATGGGAGAGGGCATGATGATGAGGCAGCTTATAAAATATGGCGTGTTTAGCCTGTTAGTGCTGGGGGTTGCCTCGGTATCTCATGCAGCAACAAGCTTGCCTGATAAGGTGCCATTTCTACGAGAGACCTATCAAGATTGGCAGCTTGCCTGCCAAGCACCGGGTGGGACTAATAAAAGCGGTGAGGTCAAATGTGTGGCGACGCAAAGGGCGATTGATGTTCATACTCATAAGAGTGTGATGAGTTTACGGCTAGAGCCTGATGGCGAGCAAGTGCGTGGTGTGGTGACGGTCTCCTTTGGGTTGGATTTATTGCATGGGTTAACCCTAACCAACGCCTCTCAGCCGGTAGGGGATATTTATTCCTTCTCGACCTGTTTGCCGACAGGTTGCCTTGTGCCTCTTACATTTGATGATGGGCAATGGCGCACGCTTTTAAAAGATAATATCGGGACATTTACGGCGTTGAGTTTTTCTGGTCAGCCGGTCAAGCTGCTTTTCTCTACGCGAGGGTTAGAGCAAGCTATGCGGCGTGCGCGGGATTTAACGCAATAAATCTCGGTTGCGCTGACCCATACCTTACTTATGTGCCGCAGAATGTGTAACGCACTTCCTCCTCTGGTGAGGGGGTGACAGTAAGGGCATCGTCTGCCTCGGCAAAGGGGGTTTTGAGGGCCTCATGCAGGCGATGGAAGGGTTGATAGTCCCCTTTGAGAGCTTGGGAAAGTGCGTTTTCTATTTGATGATTACGCGGGATAATGCGCGGATTAGTGGCCTGCATGGCCTCTTGCCGTGCCTTGGGGGAGCGTTCTTCTAGCGTAAGGCGGTGGAGCAGCTCTGTTCGGCAGAGGTCAAAATGGCCTTTATTAGTGGGGAATAAGTCTCGTACATCATGATAGTGTCCTTCCACCGCCACGGATGTAGAGCTAAGCATACGGAATATATTGGTGAAGTCTGCTTGGCCAGTATGCATGGTTTCTAACAGATGTTCTAATAGGCGAATATCGTGCTCGTCTTGCTTCTCAAGACCTAGTTTACGGCGAAAGCCTGAGAGCCAGTTATGATGAAAGAGGTGATCAAACTCATGCAGGGCCTCTTGTGCTTGCTCAATAGCGCGGTGTTCATCTTCATCGAACAAAGGAAAGAGACATTCTGCTAAGCGGCTAAGATTCCAGAGGGCAAGAGCTGGTTGGCGGCCATAAGCGTAGCGGCCATCTTTATCAATAAAGCTGAAATGCTTCATCGGGTCGAAACGGTCCATAAAGGCGCAAGGACCGTAATCGAGAGTTTCGCCAGAGAGGGCGCAATTATCGGTATTCATCACCCCATGGATGAAGCCGACCTCCATCCAGCGGGCAGTGAGGGCTGCGTGTTTTTGGATAACCAGTTTCAGCAGATTATAATAACGTGTTGGTCCATCCTCCTCAGCAAGATGGGGGAAAAGCCGTTGGATTGTAAAATCCGCTACGTCACGCACACGCTCTAACCCGCCATGAGCAGCAGCATATTGGAAGCTGCCTACCCGGATATGGCTGCGTGCTACTCGGACGATGAGCGCACCGGGGACAGGGCCACTATTGCGCTCTATTGTTTCTCCCGTGGTGAGGACTGCTAGGGCGCGTGTTGTGGGGATGTTAAGGGCATGCATAGCCTCGCTGACGATATATTCACGCAGGGCAGGGCCGAGTGTGTTTTTACCGTCCCCTCCACGGGAGAAGGGGGTCCGCCCGCTTCCTTTAATTTGGAGTTCCATCATAGTGCCGTTTTGGTCTTGGCAATCGGCAATGAGGGCGGCGCGGCCATCGCCCAGAGAGGGTACAAATTGGCCGAACTGATGCCCAGCATAAGCGGTCGCAACGGGGCTTTGGGGGGATGGGGTGGGCAAAAGCCCTTGGCTGAGAAAGGCAATTCCCGCAGGGGAGTGTAGCCAGGCCACATCCAACCCTAAATCATGGGCTAAGGTCTCATTAAGGGCGATAATCTGTGGGGCAGGCGGCGGTAATGGAGTGATGGGCTTATGGAAGAAGTCTGATAAATGGCGTGTATAAAGTGGGGTTGTGAGCATGACGGCTACCTTTGGATAGCTGAGCGGCGAGGAGTTGAGGGAGGGATGAAGGCCTAGAGGCCGTTTTTTGTCACATAGGGAGGCTGTTTGTAAAATGAAAGGAGGGTCATATAGGCTAAAAAGGGGTAGGAATGGTTTTGTGCCCTTGCTGTCTGGGGTGACACATTATAGATTTCGCGCTTAATAGAGTATGAACTAGGGGTGTGTACGTATAAACCCCATCATAGTAGACGAGATAAGGTAAGGATATTCTGTGGAGAACCAGCCCCCAACTGGCAAGCAGGCTTCTGGGCAGAAGGCCGAGCGGGTAAATCCGGTCTATATTCGCCTACGGGCTGTTATGGCCGCAGCGCGTTACCATGGTATAGAGCTGGATCTACGCGACTTCGCGGCAGAGCCGGGGGAATCGTCCCCCTCTCCAGCGACATTGGTGCGTTGGTTGCGGGATTATGGGGCGGTTGCCAAGGGGATGCGCCTGCGGTGGCGGTACCTTGTCAAGTTAGGCTATACGCCGCCAGTGGTGCTTCTCTTTCGTGATGGCTCTGCGGGCCTGCTAGTCCGTACGGACCCAGAGAAAGGGATTGTTTGGCTGCGCGACCCGTTGAAGGGGGAAGGAGAGCCGCCTGTCCCTGTCGATGAGCTGCGGTTGATGCAGCTTTGGACGGGCGATGTTGTTCTCATCAAACGGCGGTCTGATGAGTCGGAATCCGATGCGGTGTTCGACTTCTATTGGTTTGCCAAGATGGTCCTGCGGGAGAAGAAAGGCCTGCGGGATATTATCTTTGCCTCTATGATTGTCAGTGTGTTGGGGCTTTTCCCAGCGATGATTGTCATGCAGGTGGTTGATAGGGTTATCAATTATCACTCTATGGCGACATTGGTCTCTTTGAGTGGTTTTGTGTTGATTCTCAGCTTGTATGAGATTTTGCTGACTTATGCTCGGCAAGAGCTGATGCTCATTGTCACAACGCGAATTGATGCGCGTATCTCCCTTCATGCGTTTAACCGTCTGTTGGCTCTGCCGTTGGAGTTCTACGAGCGGCAGCAGGCTGGTGAGGTGCTAGGCCGCTTTCATTCCATCTTCAAAGTACGTGACTTTATGACCGGGCAGGTGATGAACACCCTGCTTGATATGTTCATGCTAATGGTTGTGATGCCCGTTCTCTTTTATATGAGCTCCACTATGGCGTGGTTGACCCTGCTTTGTGCTGGGGGCATCGGGTTGATTGTTGTTATCATGCTCCCCGTTGTTAGCCGCGTTGCTGGGAAGATGGTGCGGGCAGAGATGCAGCGCGGGGCGACTTTATATGAGACTGTTGCGGGGATTCGGACGGTTAAGACGCTCGCTTTAGAGGCCACAAGGCGGGCAGAGTGGGATGAGCGCACGGCCACGGTGATTCATTGGCGGTTAGCCTCCCAGCGTTTGTCTAATTGGGTGAATACGTTGGTGCAGCCGCTCAATATGTTCATTAATCGTGGGATTATCCTAGTGGGGGCTTATTTGGTTCTTACCGATTCTGACACGATGCAGGGCGGTGCACTTATGGCCTTTATGATGCTGGGCGGACGTGTCGCCGCCCCGCTGGTGAGTTTGGCTAAATTGATGGAATCCATCAATGAAGTTACGGTTTCGCTTGGGGAAGCGGGAGCGGTATTGAACCAGCCGACAGAAACATACGCTCTTACTCATGGGATGCGCCCTGTTATCAAAGGGGCTCTTAGTTTTGATAGCATCAACTTTACCTATCCGGGGGCGGCTAATAAGGCCCTGTCTGATGTTAATTTTGAGGTTCCTGCGGGGACGATGCTCGGCCTTGTGGGGCGGTCTGGATCCGGTAAATCTACCATTACGCGCCTGTTGCAGGGGGTGAGTCGTAATTATCAAGGGTATCTCCGTCTCGATGGGGTCGATTTGCGCGAGATTAACTTGCATTATTTGCGGCGGTCTTTTGGTGTTGTGTTGCAGGATAACTTCCTCTTTCGCGGCACGATTCACGATAATATCACCGCCGGGCGACCGGGTTTGACGTTGGATGATGTTATCCGTGCAGCCCGCCTGGCTGGAGCGGAGGAGTTTATTGAGCGTATGCCTGCGGGCTATGAGACGTGGATTGAGGAAGGCTCTACCAATATTTCCGGTGGGCAGCGGCAGCGTTTGGCGATTGCGCGTGCTGTGATTTCCGACCCTAAATTGATGATTTTGGATGAAGCAACCTCCGCTCTGGACCCGGAATCAGAAGCTTTGGTGAATGCGAATTTGCAAAATCTGGCAAAGGGGCGGACGATGGTGATTGTTTCCCATCGCCTCTCCTCTTTGGTGAAATGTGACCAAATTGCTGTTCTTGACCAAGGGCGTGTTGTGGATATTGCTCCACATGAAACCTTGTTGGAGCGTTGTGATGTGTATCGAACACTCTGGTTACAGCAAAATCGGCATTTAGAAGCAGCAGAATCGTCCCCCTCACGCGGGGCGGCGCGAGACGATAATCACCCCGCAGGAGGGCAGGACTGATGAGTAATCATAAATCGACCAGCCCCGCCCCCCAGCGCGATGGAGGCACGCGGGAAGATGTGTCTGATACCTCTATGGAGGCAGTAAGCGTAAAGGGCCCGCGTAAGGCAGATGATCCGTACGCTCCGCATGACATGCCCGTTGCGTTGTTGGAGTTCCACTCCCCAACGCTAGGGCTTGTTAATATGCCTATGACGGCTTCGGCTCGTTATATCATTTGGATTGTTGGTTCGTTGGTCTTAGCCTCTATTGCAGCGATGGGGTTGTTTCCGGTTAATAAGGTGGTCACGGCGACTGGGCGGCTTATTTCGACAGAGCCTATTGCGATTATTCAGCCCTCAGCTATGGGGCGTGTAAAGACGATCAATGTCAGTGTGGGGCAATATGTCCGTAAAGGGCAGGTTATGGCGCGGCTGGACCCTACATTGAGCGATGCGGATATGGAGAATCTTTCCGCTCAGATGCTCTCTCTCCAAGCAGAGGTGGTACGGCTTAAAGCGCAGGCGAGCAATCAGACATATCATGTGGATATGAATGTCCCTGCCTCCCTCCAGCAGCAGGAAGTCTTCCTTAAAATGCAGGCTGATTATCAAGCGCATTTGCAGGATTATGATCGCCGCATTGCAGGGATGCAGAATGATTTGCAGGCCGCTAAGGGCAATGTCGCGATGTATAGCAGCAAGCTGCGTGTAACGCGTGCTGTGCTGGATATGCGCCAACGTGAACAGAAGGAGGCTGTAGGCTCTCGCTTATCTACCCTTGGGGCGCAAGATGCTGTGATGGATACAGAGCGGCTTCTCATTGCTGCTCAGCAGGAAGTGGGGGGAACACAAAACCGCCTTATAGCTCTCCAAGCTCAGCGTGATAGCTATGTCCACTCATGGATGGTGAGCATTTATAACCAGCTTGTGACAGATGAGCGAAAACTGGACCAGTTGAGAAGCCAATATCGTAAGGGCCGTGAAGCCCAAAAGGATATTGACCTTCGTGCGCCAGCAAATGGAATTGTCCTTACCATTGCGCCGATTTCTGTTGGGTCTATGGTTTCGCCCACTGTGCGGGTGATGACGTTGGAGCCAACCGATACAGGGATGGAAGTTGAGGCGATTATGAGCCCGCAGGATAGTGCCTATGTGCGGGAGGGGCATCATGCGATTATTAAATTCGCGAGCTTTCCTTATGTGCAATATGGCGGGGCTAAAGGGACGGTTCGGCTTATTAGTGCCGATACGTTCTTGCCGCCGGAGATGGTGGAGGGGAATATCCGCGCAGGGATAGACCCATCTGCGTTGATGAAGTCAGGCGGAGCAGCGATTTTCTATCGTGTTCGGTTGAAGATTGATAAATATACGTTGCATGGTCAGCCGTCCTTCTTCCATCCAAGCCCTGGTATGCCCATTACGGCGGATATTGATGTTGGTAAGCGGACGATTCTGGAATATCTGTTTAGTCGTGCTGTGCCGATTGCAACAGATGGTATGAAGGAACCCTCATAAAGGGAGGGTATAGTCATGGCGGGCCGTTTTGAATTTTTTAACTCCGTTCCCCGTAAGCTGAATCGTGCTCAGCGGTTGCAAGAGCGGGGGAAGGCCACGCAAGCCTTCTCCCTCCTAGCGCGGCTGGCAGGCTCTGGTGTGCCAGAGGCAGCGTATAAGGTCGGGCAATGCTATCTTGCTGGGCAAGGCACGCCGCCTTCGTTGGAGGAAGGAGCCCGATGGACGTATCGCGCGGCAGCAGCAGGGTTGGTAGAGGCCTGCTTTACCTTGGCGACCTTATGCGCCATGGGGTTACCGTCTGATTTTGACCCTACAACCCCTGCTGCTGTGGAGAGAGGGCTTTATGACCCCGCTCAGGAAGGTGAGGAGGAAGGATACGCGCCTAACTTTACGCAGGCCCGTTTTTGGGCGGAGCGTGGGGCTGAGGCAGGGCATGTCGAATCCCAAGCTTTATTAGGGCATATTTTTAATCATGGCCCTGAAGATGTGCGGGATAATGAGGCTGCACGGCATTGGTATGGGCAAGCTGTGCGGGGCGGGTCCTTACAAGCAGCTTTGGGGCTAGGGCTTATCCTGCTGGATGAAGCTGTAGATGATGCTCAGCGTGCTTATGCGATGGCTTTGGTGCAGCGGGCAGCAGATGGTGGTGTGGGAATCGCCAATGCGGCGATGGGCTGGCTGTATGAGCATGGTGTTGGCGGGCAGAAGCGTGATGCCGAAAAAGCAGCAGCCTATTATAAGCAAGCCGCAGAGTTAGAGATTCCGTCAGCCCAAGCACGTTATGGCTTGATGTTGCTGAAAGGTGTTGGGGTTACGCCTAACCCTGTGCAAGCGGAAACATGGTTGCGCCGGGCTGCTTATGGGGGAGACCCGGAGGCCGCGGCCTTATTAGGGGATTTATATATCCGTGGGGAGGATTTTCTTCATCGCCCTATGGAGGCCGCCCGGTGGTATGAGCTTGCTGCTGAGCAAAATCATACATCAGCGGCGCGTGTTCTAGCGGTGTTATATCTTACCGGGACAGGTGTTGTGCGGGATGAGGCCAAAGCGGCGCATTGGTTTAATTTTGCGGCCATGCGGGGTGATAAGCATGCCGATGCAGATTTTGGGAATCTTGTACTCGCAGGTGTTGTGCGTCCTGATGAGGAGCGAGCGGACCTTCATAAACGGTTGCGGCAGCAAGCAGAGGGGGGTGACCTTTTAGGGGCGTTTAATTTGGGCGTCTGTTTAGCCCAAGGGATTGGGGCGACAGCGGATGAGCGGCATGCCTTCCATTGGTTTGGGCTTGCGCGGGAAGGTGTGGTGAATGCTCAATATTGGTATGGCCGTATGTTATTTGAGGGGCGCGGTGTAACCAAAAATCAGCGTTATGGGCTGATGTGGATGGAGAAAGCCGCGCGGCAGGGTATGCCAGAAGCTTGCGCGAGTGTGGCGCAGATTTTTGTGACGGGGCAGGTGAATGGCATAAAGGATCATGCCCGTGCGTTGGAGCTGTATCATCAAGCGGCAGAGGGTGGCTTGGTAGAGGCGTATTTCTCCCTTGGGGCGATGTATGGGGGTGGGCATAATGTCCCTGCCGACCTGCCCCGTGCGCGGTATTATTTTGAGGAAGCCGCACAACGGGGTCATGGTTTAGGGCAGATGATGTTGGGGCGTTATTGGCTTAAAGGCCTAGGCGGTGAGCAAGATGTAGAGCAAGCCCGCTACTGGTTGACACAGGCCGCTCAACAAGGGGTTGAACGTGCGAAAGCCTTGTTGGAGGAGATGCCGTCATCGTCTTCTGCCCCCGCGGTATCGTGAAGACACCTGTTACGTTTATTCCCGGTTATGGGCGGTTTTGTACCCCGCAGGAGGAAGCGCGTTGGGAGGCGCAGCATCTCCAAGAGTTGCACAAGATGTTCACCAAAGGGATGGCGTGCATCAAGCAGGGGGAGTTGGAGGATGGGTTATTCTGGCTAGGGCGGGCTGAGCGTCTCTCTGGTCGGGCTGCTACGCTTAGCTTCACATACGCTATGGCGTTATGGGAGGGAGGGTTTTTGGCCAAGGCCCTTCCTCGGTTAGAGGATTTATGGGGTCAATCTGGGGTGAGAGAAACGGGATTGGCCCTTGCAGGCGTGTTATCGCAGCAAGGACGTGCGGTGGATGCTGCGCGCGTTATGGCGCAGCTTTTAGCGCGTAATAGCCTTGGGGACGGGCATGATGTGCTCATGGATGGCATTGTAGCCTCTATAAAGGCTGTTGGATGGGCATCATTGTCGTGCGCGGGGGTGTTATGGCTGCGCGTTAGAAAACTGGTGACGGTGTTTTTAGATGATGTCCCTTTAGGGCCGTTCTCTAGTGGTATGTATGACCTCGCAGAGCATGTCCCTCAACAGAAAGGCCCGTGGTGGCGTGGGGAACGCCTCCATATTATTTGTGATGGCCATACTATGTTAGGAGGCCAGATTGACCTTCAGGCCGTGATACGCTGCCATTCCCTCATCACGCCAGAGGCCCAAGGGGTACGCGGATGGTTATGGTACCCCGGAGAGCCGGGGGCTGTGCCCACTATTAGGGTGGATGGTCATGAAGTACCGATAAAGATAGAGGGGCTAGCGGAGGGCTTTAGCAGCACGGCTCTTTTGCAGCGTCCTTATGGGTTTTACCTTCCCTATGAAGCATGGCCAGACTTAGCGGTAAAGCGGACGGGCTTTTATGATGGTTATGGCAGGTTGTTACAGGGCGCGCCGTTAGACTCGGCCCTTGTGCAGTTGATGCAATCGCCCTCATCTACCGGGAATAAGCGGAAAGGCTGGACGCGGGAAGGTTGCCGGAAGGCGCGTAAGTATGTGGGCAAGGGGCAGCAAAGCACGGTAGCAGCGGGATGCGCGGTGATTATCCCTGTTTATCGGGATAAAGCTATGGTGCAAGCTTGTGTAGAAAGCGTGTTAGCGACCATTCCCCCTTCATGCCGGGTTATTATTATTGATGATGCGTCCCCAGAGGTAGCTTTGCGTACGTATCTCCTCTCTCTCGCACAAGAGGGGCGTGTGCGGATTAAGCGTCATGAGCGTAATCAAGGGTTTGTGGAGAGCATTAATACCGGCCTTGCTTTGGTGCCAGAGGGGTGGGATGTCATTTGGCTTAATAGCGATACGCTTGTCTTTGGCCCGTGGGTAGAACGATTGCGCCGTTGGTTGGGCCAAGCGGGGGTGGGGACGGTCACGCCGCTCTCTAATGCAGGCGGGTTGACCTCTTACCCGGTGCCGAATCGTGACAATCCCGCTCCATCTGTGCAAGAAGCCGCCGCGCTAGATGCGCTGTGCCAACAACAAGCGGAGGCCATGCCACTTCATGTGAGCTTACCGACAGCAAATGGGTTTTGCATGGCTGTTTCGGCTGCGTGTCTTAAAGCGGTAGGACGATTACGAGGGGCGTATTTTGCGCAAGGTTATGGGGAGGAAAATGATTTCTGCCTAAGGGCTAGTGAGGCAGGTTTTACGCATCTTGTGGGGGCGGATGTGTATGTTCTGCATTATGGTCATGGCTCTTTCGGGGCCGAAGGCAGCCCGCTTTTGCAGCGGAATCTTACGATTCTGAATCGCCTTTATCCCGGTTATGATGCCGCGATCCAGCGGTGGAAGCAGGCGGAGCCGCTGCGTGTTTTCTGGCGGCAGTTGGATTGGCAGCGCATGGCCCAGCATCGGGCGCGTTTTTCCAGCGCGGTGGTGTTGCTCCAACATCGGGGCGGTGGGGGTGTCGCGCGCGCCGTGCGTGAACATGCGGTGCGTCTATGTAAAGCGGGGCTTTTACCGTTCATCATCGAGCCCACGATGGAGGGGTGCCGGGTTGTAAGCCCGGTTGAGGGGCTTGTGGTCCCTAATCTTCGTTTCGCTTTGCCAGAGGACTATCCCATTTTGGTGGCCTTTTTGCAGGAGATGGGGGTGGAATGTGTCATTTGGCATCATTTATTAGGGCATGAGCCGGGGATGCGGCAGCTGCATCATAAATTGGGTGTGCCATATGAGGTCTATGTGCATGATCATATATGGTTCTGCCCCCGTATCGCTTTGTGTAATGAGGAAGGGCGTTATTGTGGGGAGCCGTCTCTCACCGGGTGTGAGGCGTGCTTGGCAGAGGGCAATGTCCCGTTGGATGAGGCGATAAGTCTGCCCGCTTTAATTGCTCGCTCAACAAAGGAATTAAACGCAGCGCGCCGGATTGTAGCCCCTAGTGAGGATGCAGCAAAACGTTTGGCACGTCATGTGTCGCTTACAAGGTCCATTATCTGTGAAGCTTTGGAGGATGACCAAACGATACATGCTCGCTCCGCGCTGTTAGTAAAGGATTACTTTTTAGTACGGGGGCGGCCAAGACGGATTGTGATTCTCGGCGGTATTAGCCGGTGGAAAGGATATGACGTTATTTTGACACTAGGGCAGTATATCCAAAAGCATGCTTTGCCTCTGCATTTGATATTGATTGGGGGCACACATGATGACGATGCTCTTTTGCAAGCGGGGGTAAGCGTGACAGGTGCGTATGAGGAAGCTGATACAATGGCGTTGTTGCGAGATGCGGATGCAGATATCGGCTTTATTGCCTCAATCGCGCCAGAAACATGGTGTTATACGTTGGGATGGTTATGGCAGGCTGGTTTGGCTGTGGTGGGGTTTGATATTGGGGCTTCTGCTGCGCGGATTAAGCAAGCTGGGCCGCAATGGGGGCAGATCATCCCTTTGGGGATGCCAGTGGAGCGGTTAGCAGCGTTTTTTATGACGCACGGATAGCATAACAACCTTTTGAAATATAATGATTTTGCAGAAAGGGTTAAAATAAGGTATTCTGAAGGTGACATACCAGCTTGTTCTGTGCGAATAAAGATTTCGTATTTTGTAGTCTCGGCCTATTGGAGAAAACATGCCCGACAAAGAGAAAGACCAACCCCGTCATCATATTACGGACCTCAAGGCCGGTGCGCATGTGATGACGTTGGATGCGGGGGTGTTTTGCGTGTTCCATGCGCCGGGGCAGACAGAGGCCGGACCAAGCGGTCTGCCGGGGATTCGCATCTCCCGTGCGCCGGGCTCCCCGGCTGATGCTGTAGAGGTTGTCACCTTTGCAGAGGATGGCTGGATGGGAGCGGCTAATAGTGCGGCATTGGTGCGCATCCGCCGTGGTCCAGCGGGGATTATGGTCACAACATATCAAGATGGTCAGGCAGGTGGGGAGGCCCCGCGCTTGCAGGTGATTCGTTTGATTGGTGGTGTACCAGCTGGGCAAGTGAGTGGTGAGGCTGTTGCTCCCGTTGCTGGGGAAGGGGGGCAGAGCCAAGCGTCTGTCTCTGGTGCAGCCGGGGCGAGTAAGCATGAGGTTGTAGCTCATGTGCAGCGGCATGGTGATGTTGGCTGTGCCGTGGGGGAATGGGTTGGTAAAAAAGGCAGCAAACGGTGGATTGAGGGCTTCTCCATCACTCCATCTGAGGAAGGGGTTGCTGCAGAAGATATAGAATATCAGGCTGTTCTTGGGCGTGGCTGGTTGTCGCCATGGGCTGAAGGCGGGCAGTTTTGTGGCTCTCGTGGGATGTCCTTGCCGATTCTAGGGTTGCGTGTACGCTTAAAGGGTGAGGCTGCACAAAAATGGTCGCTTGATCTTGTAGCGTGCTTTACCGATGGAACAGAAGTAAGCCTCGCAGATAGTGATGATGATGCCCTCCAGGCAGAGAGCCTTGCTCCGCTGGAGGCTTTTTGTGTCAAGTTGGTGCCTGCGCGGCGGCGGTCTGCTAAAGCAAGCGGTACGCAGGGTCGGGCGCGGTCTGCTAAAGCGTGATGGCCTAAGGTTGGCTGGGGGAACGGGTGCGTTTTCTTTTTGTTCATCAGAGTTTCCCCGCGCAATATGCTCATATTGTCGCACGGCTAGGGCGTAACCCTGAGCATGATGTCGTGTTTCTTACCGCTGGTAAAGGGCCAGACATTCCCGGTGTCAGGCGGGTTTTGTACCGCCTACCGGAGTTGGAGCGCGGTAAGAGCCATCCTTTTGTAGGGGAGTTTGATTACGCGATTCGCCGTGCTGAGGCAGTGGCGGCGGTAGCACGCTCCTTAAAGACGCTTGGTTTCCAGCCTGATATTATCATCGGTCATCATGGCTGGGGTGAGTTGTTGAATCTAGAGTCTGTGTTTCCAGACGTGCCCTTGTTGGGATATTTTGAGTTCTATTATGGTCTGACAGGGCGGGATACGGGGTTTGACCCTGAGTTCCCTCCTCCAGAGAATGTAGAGCTGCTGATTCGCTGTAAGAATACGGTCAATCTTCAGGCTTTAGCAGGGCCAGGATTAGGGCAAACGCCAACGCGTTTTCAGCGGGATACTTATCCGCAATGGGCGCATGATAAGCTTACTTTGTTAGATGAAGGGGTGGACCTTACGCGCTATCGTCCGGACCCTATGATAAAGCGGGAGCCTTTTCAGCTTGGTGAGATAGTGGTCGCGCCTTATGAAACATTGGTGACGTACGCCGCGCGCAATTTGGAGCCTTATCGTGGCTTTCATAGTATGATGCGCGCCTTGCCTGCTTTGTTAAAGGCTCGGCCTGATTGCCGGGTCATCCTCATGGGGGGGGATGATGTAAGTTATGGTGTGCCCCCTGTAGGTGGCGGGACGTGGCGTGAGCAGATGTTAAAGGAGCTTGAGGGCCAGCTAGACCTCTCACGGATTCATTTTGTAGGGTGGTTGGAGCGTGAGCAGATGATTCGTGTGTTGCAACGCTCTGATGCTCATATTTATCTAACATATCCTTTTGTTCTATCATGGTCTTTGCGAGAGGCTATGGCGTTAGGGTGCCCTCTGGTTGTGAGTGATACAGCCCCCGTGCAAGAATATCTTACCCATGGGGAAACGGCTCTGATGGTACCTTTTTTAAAACCGCATGCTTTAAGCGAGGCTATTTTGAATCTTTTGGAACATCGTACATTAGGGGCGCAGTTGAGCCATAATGTGCGCCAAAGAGCCGAGAAGACCTTGGATATGCAGCAGTATCTGGCCCAATATGAGGCCCTGATAAGTAAAATGACAGGCCGGGAGGCGATATAAGATGCCAGAGATGGATAAAGCGGCTTTAATAGGGTTGGTAGGGGGATGGATTGTTAAAAAATCGCCATCATCCCCGCCGCAGAAACTTACTGAGGATGATTGTACCCAATTAGCAGAGGCCGCTTATGCGAGTTGGTCAGATGCACATGGGCCGGGGAAAGATACTCTTAGGGAGCTAACGCGAGAGTGGATTGCACAGCGTGAGCGTGGGACCGTTCCCGGCCGTTTGTTAGAGAATGATTTTCGCGCGATTATGGCGTCTCTAGGGCTTGATAAGCCAAAAGCCTCTCCTCAAGCTGCTTCCCCAGAGCCAGAGCCAGAGCCAGAGCCAGAGCCAGAGCCAGAGCCAGAGCCAGAGCCAGAGCCAGAGCCAGAGCCAGAGCCAGAGCCAGAGCCACTTTTCCCAAGCTTATTAGCCGAGACAACGGTGAGTGAATGGCGTAAGGATTTCATGCCCGCGGATTCGGTGCAGGAGAATGAGGTGTTGCCTGATGGCCGGCGTGTGCGGGATGTTTTGCAGGAAGATCCCTTCTATTTTGCGCGACTCCATTTAGCGTTATCGTTGTAAAGCGGAAGGTAAAGAAAAAGGCGTGTCCTCCGTGGGGGGCACGCCTTTTTTATAAAAGAGGGAGCTAGCTTGATGAGCGGCTCCCTCTTTTTATACGCCTTAGGAGCGCGGGCCAGCTTCAGCTTGAAGATGAGCCTCTAGGAACCAGAGGTTCTTATCCAAACCGCGGGAAATCTCTGTAAAGAGGTCCGCTGTATCATCATCGCCAGCCTCGGCCGTTGTTTTAATGGCCTCACGGATTTTGTTGGCCACTACGCCATAGCGTTCTGCCAAGGCTTTGATGTGGTCGAGAACAGTGAAGATGTTTGTGGGGTAAGGGGCGCAGTTTGTGTGGTCATGCACTGTCTGCACTGTGCCGAGGGCAACCCCACCAAGCTGTACCGCACGTTCAGCAGCGGTGTCGATAAAGCCATCAAGCCCGCCACGGAAGCCATCGAGCATTTCATGTACGCCGATGAAGTTTGTCCCCTTGAGGTTCCAATGGGCCTGCTTGGTGACCAACGCGAGGTCGATCAGGTCTGCCAGACGGGCATTAAGTGTCTCGATAGAGACGCTCTTTGTGTTGTCTGGGGTGTTGTTGCTTGTGTGAAAATGGTGAATCTTGCTCATTATATCGCTCCTCTATGATATTGGCCTCCCCCCTTAAATGGGGGAAGGCACTCAGAAACCGGGCGGGACGTCTCCCAGGCTTCTTCCTCACGCCCTTGGATTATATATCCTCAGGGTTGCGGAGGTCAAAGAAGGTCCGCAGGTCCTGTCTGAAGTAATGTGGGTATGCTGGATCATTTTTAAAGAGTAAATTTTCTTTCCATCGTTCAAGCATGACTTGTTTTTCGTGAAAGAAGCGCGCCTCATGTTCGGGGCGGTCATCGCTCCCGCGGGAGTAACTCTCATGATGGATGGCTTCGGCTGTGGCACAATAGATGATGGTATGTCCACTTGAGCGGATTTTTAAGCAGAGATCGACATCATTATAAGCCACAGCGAGGGAGGTTTCATCAAACCCGCCGATTTCATCAAACAGGGTCCGTGGGACCATGAGAGCTGCACCGGTTACCGCTGTGACCTCATGGGTGAGGCGAATACGCCCAATATAGCCGAAATCCGTATTGGGTTGGAGGCGATGAACATGTACCCCAATGACCTCCGGCCCGACAGCGACCCCAGCATGTTGAATTGTTCCGTTAGGGTATAAAAGCCGTGCCCCTACAGCCCCAATTTTTGGTGAGGCGAGGGCCTCATGAACCATATTTGTGAGGAAGTCTGGCTGGGTGATGATAACATCATTATTGAGGAAAAGGAGCTGGTCACTTGTGCTTTGAGAGGCTGCACGGTTGTTGAGACGTGCATAATTGAAAGGTTCCTCCACCCGCAGGACAGAGACCTTTTTATGATTCTGGACGCTCTCCAACCAAGCGAGTGTATCTTTTTCTACAGAGAAATTATCGACCAAAATAATTTCAAATTGCCGATATTTTTGCGAGGCGAGCAAAGACTCGACACAATTACGCGTCATCTCTAGCTGATCACGGAAGGGGATGATGATGCTCACAGAGGGCTGCTTGCGGAAGGGCCATTGGATGGCATATAGGCTTAGCCGATCGATAGAGCTAACAGTGGCTTTAATCTTTTGGCGGTGGAGATGGGCTGTCACACACTCAACCCCCGCTTTTACAGCATAGCTCTTATTGCCGATATTGCTGGCGGTGGAGTTAGGCGTTTTGCGCCAATGATACAAAATCTCCGGTACATGATGGATGGCCTCGCGCGAGATGAGTTCCACCGCGCGGAGGAGGAAGTCATGGTCTTGTGCGCCATTATACTGCCCCTCTAGCGGGCCAATTTTGCGGACAAGATCGGCCTCCATAACAGTGAGATGGCAAATATAGTTACAGCCTAACAAATAGCGGTAATCGTAATCGGGCTTGAGGTTAGGCTCTAGGAAATGGCCTGCGGCATCCACTTTATCTTCATCACAATAAAGCAGTTTAGCCCCTGTTGTTAGGGCAGCGCGGACCATGCGCTCCAAAGCGACATCAACAAGGAGGTCGTCATGGTCAAAAAAGGCGATATATGCCCCACGGGCCGCTTTGATGGCCGCATTGGTAGCCCCAGCAATGCCTTGATTCTTCGGCAGGACGACAGAGCGAATGCGTTTATCGCTCTTGCAATAATCTTGGATGAGCTTTGTCGTGCGGGGGCATTCGCTGCCATCATCAACAAGGATGAGTTCCCAATGGGGGTAGGTTTGCCCAATAACGGACTCTACCGCAGCCCGGAAATCATCTTCATCAGGCCGCCATGTGGGGCAGAGGACGGAGATAAGAGGAGTTTCTTTGAGGGGATGAGCTTGCCGTTGGAGGGCGGTTTGCTCGCTAAGATGGGCATAATAACGGCGCGCCCAACGGTCATAATGTTGGAGGTTGAGAGGCCGTTTGGGGATGAGGTTATGTGTCTCTCGCCGTAAGGTAGTGAGTTGGCGATGGAGGTTAGCGATGGTGTTCTCAATCTGTACCAACTTGGCGGTGAGCTGGTCATCCACTAAGGCTGTGATAAAGGGGCTGCCTGCAAGGGGGGTGTGGTCTGGCAGGGTGGTAACGGTGAATGTGTGGGGGATACCATCGTGGAATTGTTGAGGGATGGGTACCTCAAAACCGCAATTTGGCTCACAATGAAGGGCTTCTGTAACATCGCCACGATAATGATTGGCGCGGAATGTTCCTAGGGAGATGCCATCTGCCTGAACAGAGATAACAACATTGCCCTCCCATGCTTCAGTGGGGCGATGTTGGGCAATGACCCAGCCGCGCAAAAACCCTTCATGCAGCCCATCAACACAACTTTTGTAATCTGTACGGGGGCATTGGGTAAAGGTGATGACCTCATGAGGGGTTAGGGGGTCCTCCTCATTAGGGAAGGGCAGAGCCGAGCGGTCCTCAAAGCGGATAGAGATTTCATGCGGCTCTTCATCAAAAGCGGCCTGAGGGAGTGTGAATTGAAAGCCCAGCTTCTCGCTCGGTGTGTGTAATGTCATGCGGACATCTTCGCGCGGGAGGTCGCATAATACTTGCATGACTTCCTGACCATCCATGATGACATGGATCTGAGCAGGTCGGAATGGGTTGCGTAAATTGATGGCCCATCCGCGGATAATGCCGCTATGGGTGTCTATGACGTCAACATAACCTCGGAATTGGCTGACAGGCAAAGACCCCTCCTATTTAAAGGTGTAAAACACAAAGTTTGTCATCAAGTTGCAATATAAGTGTGGCAGATGGATGACCGTCTCACCTAAATTATAGGGAAGTTAATAAAAAAACCAGCCATGATGCGTGAAACTGGCTTAATTGCTGCTCAGAGCGGTTGTTCTTTGCCAATGAGGGCGTTAATGCACGAAATGGGGCGGCACTAATGGTGGTGGTCGCCGTTGATGTTAAAATGGCCAAGGCTTCAGATAGATGCGCATGACGCCTGTAACGCGTTCCTCTCACCATAGAGTTGGGTTTGACACGGTCTTCCACGGGTTGCTCTGGCTATGTGCGATGCTTGTATTAGCCTCGCTAGGGGGTCTCATCCTGTTGATGGCAACAGGGGGATGGCAGGCTTTCACCGCTTTTGGGCTTGATTTCTTTACACGAACGTCTTGGAATCCCGTTAAGGATATATATGGGGTTCTAGCCCCGTTATTGGGCACTGTTGTTAGTACAGTCATTGCGATGTTAATTGCCGTCCCTCTGGCGTTTGGGACGGCTTTTTGGTTGGTTTATATTGCCTCCTCACGTTTTGCCTCAATTGTTGGGACAACCATCCAGCTTTTGGCGGCTGTGCCATCTATTATCTTCGGCATGTGGGGCTTCCAGACGATTGTCCCCTTCATTGCGCGTGATGTTCAGCCTTTTTTAAATCATCATTTTCGCCATACATCCATATTAGGGCCGATTCTCTCAGGCCCGCCCGTGGGGACGGGGCTTGTCACAGCGGGTATTATCCTTGCGATGATGATTGCGCCTTTCATCACCGCTGTGATGGTGGATGTGTTTGGGGCTGTACCGCCCATGCTGCGGGAGAGTGCTTATGGTCTTGGGGCCACACGCTGGGAGATGATGCGCAAGATTGTCGTGCCATGGTCGCGTAATGGGATGATTGGCGCGATTGTGCTGGGGATGGGGCGTGCCTTAGGTGAAACGATGGCGGTGACCTTCATCATCGGTAATGTGACGAGTGTTGGCTGGTCGCTCTTTGCCCCACGCAGTACGGTGGCCTCTTTGATTGCCCTACAGTTCCCAGAAAGTCCGGCGGGGTCTTTACGGCTTTCCTCACTGATGGCGTTGGGATTCATTCTTATGGTTTTGTCCTGTGTTAGCCTCGTGTTGGCGCGCTTGCTACGGGGGAAACGCTCATGAAGACGGGGAAGTCCGCTCTTATGCCCGCGCGTGATGATTGGCGGCCTAGTCGCAAGGCTGTGCGGCGGCGTGTTTGTAATAATCTCGCTACAGGGGCGAGTGTTATGGCAGGGTGTATCCTGCTCTTGGTGTTGGTCTCTATTTTATGGACGCTCTTACGCCATGGGCTAGAGGGTCTCTCTTGGGCGACATTGACGCGTACAATGGGACCGCCCGGATCTGGCGGGGGGTTAGCCAATGCGATTATCGGCAGCGTGATCCAAACGGGCTTGGCCTTATTGATGGCGGCCCCTGTTGGGTTGATGTGTGGGATTTACCTCTCCGAATATGGGCGGAAGGGGAATTATTTCGCCAGTGGGGTGCGGTTTGTAGCGGATGTGTTGATGTCTGCCCCGTCCATTTTGATAGGCTTGTTCATCTACCAGCTCTTGGTCGTGCCGATGGGCCATTTCTCTGGCCTAGCAGGGGCATTAGCCTTGGCGGTTTTGGCTCTGCCCCTGATTGTACGCACGACAGAAGATATGCTCCGACTCGTCCCTACAGCGATGAGGGAAGCTGGAGCGGCCTTAGGGGCGGCACGGTGGCGTGTTATTATCTTCCTTTGTTTACGCTCCGCGCGGAAGGGTGTGCTGACGGGGATTCTTCTCGCACTTGCGCGGATGGGTGGGGAGACGGCACCGCTTTTATTTACATCCTTGGGCAATCAAACCATGTCCACAGCGATGAATCGCCCTATGGCGAGCTTGCCGATAGCCATCTACCAATATGCTGGGGCCTCTTATGAGGACTGGGTGCAGCTGGCATGGACAGGGGCTTTGTTGGTGACCTTTGGCGTGCTTCTTATCAATATCACTGTGCGGCTTTCATCCCGTCACTGATGTCTAGGAGAGAGAGTTTCATGATGTCTGCTTCGATGCCATTTACCGAGCATCTCACCGGGTCATCAGGCGATGAGCCTGTTCAGGAGGTCGCCCTTTCTGTGCGGGGGGTTAATTTTTATTACGGCTCCCACCATGCTTTGCATGATATTTCGTTAGACTTCCCCGCACGTTGCGTTACCGCCATGATAGGCCCTAGCGGCTGCGGAAAATCCACCTTGTTGCGGATTTTTAACAAGATGTACGATCTCTATCCCGGCCAACGGGCAACGGGGGAGGTGATGTTTGATGGGCGCAATATCTTAGACGATTCGATTAGTCTTGATATGTTGCGTGCGCGTATTGGGATGGTCTTTCAAAAACCCACGCCTTTTCCGATGTCGATTTACGAGAACATTGCCTTTGGTGTGCGTCTGCATGAAAAATTGAGCCGTACGGAGATGGATGCGCGCGTGCAGGATGTTCTTACACGCGTGGCCTTGTGGAATGAGGTGCGTGATCGCCTCCATGCGCCAGCAACGGGGTTATCAGGCGGGCAGCAGCAGCGTTTATGCATTGCGCGTAGTATTGCCACCCGGCCTGAGGTTCTTTTGTTAGATGAGCCAACCTCTGCCTTGGACCCTATCTCCACCGCCCGGATTGAAGAATTGCTGGATGAGCTTAAAGAGGAGTTCACGATTGTTATTGTGACGCACAATATGCAGCAAGCAGCACGTTGTGCGGACCAAGTGGCATTCTTTTATCTAGGCCGTTTGATTGAGATGGACACGGCGGATCGTATTTTCACCAACCCGCGTCAGAAGCAGACGCAGGATTATATTACCGGTCGATTCGGTTGAGCGGGGAAGGGAGAAAGATTATGCCACATGAGCGTTCTCACATTGTTTCAAGCTACGAGCAGGAGCTAGACCAGCTGCGTACTATGATGGGGCAGATGGGACATATTGTGGAGGAACAAGTTACGCTTGCTCTCTCTGCCATAGCCGAGCATGACGAAGCCGCCGCTGACGAGGCAACGCGCCGCGACCCGGAGGTGGATGAGCTAGAGCGTGAGGTAGAAAGCCTTGTGATTCGCCTCTTAGCGTTGCGTAGTCCTATGGGGGCGGATTTGCGCGAGATTGTCGCCGCGTTGAAAATCACCGGAGATTTGGAGCGCATTGGTGATTATGCGGCCTCTATTGCGCGGAAGGCGATTAAAGCGGCTTCTAGTGAGGCGCAGATTTCATTTTCTGGCTTGCGGAGTATGTGCCGCCTTGTGCGGGATAATCTGAGCCGCACGGTAGAGGCTGTCATCCAACATGACCCGATTATGGCGATGGAGGTGTGGCACGCGGACCGTGGGGTGGATGAGCATTATGTGGCTCTTTTTCGTGAGCTTGTCACATATATGATGGAAGATGCGCGCAATATTCGCGCCTGCACGGAGCTGCTCTTTATTGCTAAAAATCTGGAGCGCATTGGTGACCACGCAACCAATGTAGCAGAGCGTGTTTTCTATGCTGTCACAGGGGAGAATTTACCACCAGAGCGGCCCCGTGGGGAAAACCCAATCCGTGCTGTGAGCAAAGAGGTGTAAGCTTTTCTCTTTAAGTTTTGTATCACGTTATGAAAATCCCCGGTCAGCTTATGGGCTAACCGGGGATTTTTTAATTAAAATGGTATGGCCTCGTTAGGAGGGCTCTGTAGAGCCATCCTCCTCGTCTTCATCTGTCTGGTTGCGTTTGAGCAAGACCCACCCGCCATAGAAAATGAGAGCGAGAATGGGGATAGAGCCAACAGTGATGGTGCCAGAGGGATAATCAAATGCCATCATCACTAGCACGAGCAAGAGAAAGGCGAGCGTAAGCCAACCTGTATAAGGGGCACCGGGCATAGAGAAGCTGGTAGTGGCAATCCGTCCCCGTTTAATGGCCCGATGCAGGCGGAGTTGGCAGAGCAGAATGGTCGCCCATGTACCCAAAATACCAAGAGAGGAGATGCTCAATACAATCTCAAAGATTTGCGTGGGGTATAGGTAGTTCATCAAAACACCCACGAGATAGATAAAGAGCGTCACACCAATGCCGACATAAGGCACAGCATTACGGTTGAGCTTGCTCATGGCACTAGGGGCAGACCCGCCGAGGGCTAAGGCGCGTAAAATGCGGCCTGTGGAATATAAGCCGGAATTAAGGCTGGAAAGAGCTGCTGTAAGGACCACAAAGTTCATGATGCTGTCAGAGGCGGGTAGGCCAAGCTTGTGGAAGAAGGTCACAAAAGGGCTTTCCCCACCATGATAGGCTGACCAAGGCATGAGGCAGACGAGCAGGGTGACAGAGCCTACATAGAAGAAAATAATACGCCAAATGACGCTGTTCACAGCATTGGGGACGACCTTGCGGGGGTTATCGCACTCCCCAGCAGCAATGCCGATGAGCTCCGTTGCGGCATAAGCGAAGATCACACCTTGGATGAGCATTAATGAGGCGACAACCCCATGGGGGAATAACCCGCCGGACTGTGTGATGAGATGAACCCCCGGGGTGTAAGGCCCAACATGGGTGCCGCTAAGAAGGATGTAGCCGCCTACTGTGAGGAAGATGACTAAGGTGAGAACTTTAACAAGAGAGAACCAGAACTCAATCTCACCAAAATAACGTACACCGGTAAGGTTTACCGCCCCGACAACAACAAGCGCACCAAGGGCAATCAACCATTGAGGGATGGCCCCAAAAATGGGCCAGTAATGGATGTAAAGCGCAATGGCGGTAATATCGACAATGCCCGTCATCGCCCAGTTGAGGAAGAAGAACCACCCCGCAGCATAGGCGGCTCCTTCCCCAAGGAACTCACGAGCATAGGTGACAAAACTCCCACTGCTTGGGCGGTACATTACAAGCTCGCCCATAGCGCGGAGAATCATAAAGGCGCAGAGACCGCAAATAGCATATGTGATGGCCAAAGATGGACCAACGACCTGAAGGCGCGAGCCTGCCCCAAGGAACAAGCCTGTACCAATCGCCCCCCCAATGGCGATCATTTGGACATGCCGCCGGCTTAAATCTTTTTGATACCCCTCATCACTGGTGGAGGTTGGGTCTGGGGTGGTTTGATCAGAGGAGGGTATAGTCATGCGTTCATCCTGCGATAGGGCTGTGTGCGGAGAAGGGCGCGGGTTAGTATTTCGCTCCTGTATGGTCTGCTATGTGTTATATGAATAGATTCTATAACTAACCCTTGGGACTTTGCCAATGGATGATGAGTTTAAAGCGAGATTTTAATAACCAATTACAGAGGCGTAATAATAAGCTGTTTTTATGACAGGGGGAGAGGGGTGCAGCCATGTAGGAAAATGCGTAATCCTTCTTCTAAATAACGCTGCAAATCGGCCTTGTTGCGTGCTGCTCCGCAATGGGCAAGGCGGGAGAGCATTGGCCCGCCAATGGTCAAGCCAAAGAGATGATCGGCGGCATCGGTGGCATTAGCGAAGGTGAGGGTGCCTGCCTCCTTTTGGGCTTGTAGCCAGTTTTGTATGTTCGTTTTACTGCCTGCGAGGTGAAAAAGCTCTGTCATGAGTTGTTGGATGGAGGGGGAGCGGTTTGTCTCCCCAATAATCGTGCGGAGAAGGCTGAGGCGTTTTTCACAGAGGAAAATATCAGCCATCTGAAAAATCATAAGGCGTAATTGGGATTCAAGGCTCTCATGAGGGTGAGGGGCAGGTGTAAAGGGGGGAAATAATTCTTCCAGAATGAGTTGTTCTATGAGATTCCGTTTGGACGGGAAAAAGAGATAGAGTGTTTTTTTAGACATGCCCGCTTGGTGGGCAATATGGTCCATTGTGGTATGGTGATAGCCTTGCTCCTGTAATAGAGTGCAGGCCACTTTGAGGATGGTGCTACGGCGGTCTAAATCCTGAGGGGTAGAAATGGCACCATACTCCTATTGACAGATGAGATAGAGGCTATAGCGGTCCTTTCATTATAGGAAAAGGGCTTGACCTGACAGATGGAAACTTATTAGTTTCCTCGCACTGCATGGTTTGTGTATAAAAGTATGAGAGACCCTGATGCAGGTAGCGTTATTTGCCTGTAGGTATAGTTTTCGGTTTTGCTAATCCTAAGAGAGCCAGTGTCATTTATGTCCATATGTCGCGTGTTTCCGGCTGTTTGTTTGTCTCGTATGGCTCTTTTGGGCGGGACAATGTTACTAGGCACCACCTTTTTAGCGGGCTGTCAGAAAAAGGCCCCGCATAAGGCTGCCGTGCAAGAGGTCGCTGTGGTGACCTTGCATAAGCAAAATGTCCCGATGGAGACCTCCCTCCCCGGCCGTGTGGAAGCCTATGAGCAAGCACAGATTCGCCCGCAGGTTGGTGGCGTGTTGGTCGAGCGTATGTTTGAGGAGGGGAAAGACGTTAAAGCTGGGCAGCAATTATTCCAGATTTACATTGCTCCCTTCCAGGCGGCGTATGACCAAGCGCGTGGACGGTTGATGGAAGCGCAGGCGAGTGCCATTCGTGCTCATGCGCAGTTGCGGCGGTATAAATCCCTTGTGGGCGCGCGGGCGGTAAGTCGGCAGGAATATGATGATGCCTTGGCGACAGCACGGCAAGCGGATGCAGAGGTTGTGCAGAGCCAAGCTGCGGTGGAGAGTGCGCAGGTTAATCTTAACTATACGCATGTTTATGCCCCGATTGATGGGCGCATTGGTCGGACGCTTTACACAGCAGGGATGCTGGTAACGGCGAATCAGAGCGATGCGATTGCGGTTGTGACCCGGTTAGACCCTATCTATGTGGATGTGAATCTCGCTGCAGAAGATATGATACGTCTGCGGCGGGAGCTGGCCTCTGGTCAGTTAGAGCGTAAAGGTAATGATGCTGCTGTAACGGTAGAGCTGCCTGATGGCTCTCTTTATGGGCATACAGGCCAGTTAGAACTTTCTGAAGTCACGGTGGACCCAGCAACAGGGACATTGGTCTTACGCGGGGTGATGCCTAACCCTGATAAATTGCTTTTGCCGGGGATGTTCGTGCATGCCCATATTAAGGAGGGCAGCGACCCTAATGCGCTCCTTGTGCCTCAATTAGCGGTGCAGAGGACCCATAAAGCAGAGCCTTATGTCATGGTGGTGGATAAACAAAATCATGTTCATTTGCGGATGGTGACGGTGGGGCAGACCATAGGGGCTAATTGGCAAGTTTTACATGGGCTGAGTGAGGGAGAGGCCGTGGTTATCTCTGGGCTACAGAAGATACGGGCCGAAGGTACAGTAAAGCCTCATGAAGCTGATAAAGCCGAACTGGGGCTGGAGTAAGAGCGTATGTCTTTATCGCGTTTCTTTATCGACCGCCCTGTTTTTGCGTGGGTGGTTGGGCTGATTATTATGCTTGTGGGTGGTGTCTCCATCACCCGTATGCCGATTGCCCAATATCCTACGATTGCCCCACCGCAAATTGCCGTTGCGGTGGATGACCCCGGGGCCTCCGCCGATACGGTGAATAACACGGTGGTGCAGCCGATTCTCCAACAAATGTCCGGGTTGGACCATTTGGAGTATCTATCGGCACAGTCCTACGGCAATGGGCATATGGAAATTGACCTAACCTTTGAGCAAGGGACAAACCCCGATATTGCTCAGGTGCAGGTGCAAAATAAATTACAGCTCGCCCAACCGCGCCTCCCGCCGGAAGTGGTCAATCAAGGTTTGAGTGTCACAAAGGCTGCCAAGAACTTTATGATGGTGATTGGCTTTATCTCCACCGATGGCAGCATGAGCGGGAAGGACCTTTCCGATTACGTGGCCTCTAACGTGATGGACCCTCTCTCGCGTATTTCTGGGGTGGGGGACCATACGCTCTTTGGCTCCGAATATGCCATGCGTATTTGGATGGACCCTGATAAGCTGTATAAATATGGCCTGACAGTTGCTGATGTACAGCATGCGGTGCAGAATCAGAATATTCAGGTTGCCTCAGGGGAGCTAGGCGGCCTACCAGCACAAAAATCTGTAGGGTTTGATGCCACTATCATCGGTCCCGTCCGCCTGACAGACCCGGCGCAATTTAGCGATATGCTGCTGAAGGTCCAACAAGATGGCAGCCAAGTGCGGATGCGCGATATTGGGCGTGTGGAGCTAGGCTCACAGAGCTATAATTTCACATCCCGGTATAATAATGAACCCGCCACAGCCCTAGCCCTCAAGCTCGCCCCCGGGGCGAACCAGATGGTGACAGAAGATGCCGTGCGCGCGGAGATTAATCATCTCTCCCAGTTCTTCCCTAAAGGGGTGAAGGTGGTTTACCCGCTGGATACAGAGCCTTTCATCACGCATTCGATTGAGGAAGTGATTGAGACATTGGTGGAAGCCATCATTCTGGTTTTTGTCGTGATGCTCGTCTTTCTTCAAAATTTCCGCGCGACATTAATCCCGACCATCGCCGTGCCGGTGGTGTTGCTGGGGACGTTTGGGTTGCTGTCCATCATGGGGTACAGCATCAACACCTTGACGATGTTGGCTATGGTCCTCGCAGTGGGGCTATTGGTGGATGATGCCATCGTGGTGGTGGAGAATGTCGAACGTGTGATGAGCGAGAAGCATCTCCCCCCGCGTGAGGCAGCGCGTGAATCGATGGATGAAATCTCCGGCGCGTTGGTGGGGATTGTGTTGGTCCTTACAGCGGTCTTTTTACCTATGGCCGCTTTTGGTGGGTCCACCGGGGTGATTTACCGGCAATTCTCCATCACGGTTGTGGCGGCTATGTGGTTGTCTGTCCTCGTAGCGATGATTATGACACCCTCTCTTTGCGCTACGATGTTAAAGCCAACCAATCATGAGGTCCATTTTCGCCCAGCGATCTGGTTTAATAATGGCTTTGAGTGGCTAACGCATCGCTATATAGGCGGGGTGCGGCATTTATTGCGTTTACGGCTCCCGGCGATGTTAGTGTTTTTAGGCCTAACGCTGCTTGTGGGCTATATGTTCATCAAGGTTCCAACAGGCTTCTTACCTGATGAAGACCAAGCCCTTATTTTTGGGCAGATTAGTACACCACCAGGGGCTACTGATGCACAGATGGGGGTAATTAACCATCGCATCACCGATTATGTACTAAAAACATATAGCCATGATGTTGAATCTGTTTTTACGATGAATGGCTTTAGCTTTGCAGGGCAGGGGCAAAATGCTGGGGCGTTCTTTATCCGGCTGAAGCCATGGGATAAGCGACCGGGCTATAAACATTCCAGCATGGCGATTGCTAGTGAGATCATGAAGCATTTTGCTGGTGACCCTGCGGCGCAGATTTATGCTCTTAATCCCCCTGCGGTGATGGAGCTTGGTAATGCGACTGGCTTTGACTTAGAGCTTGAGGATAATGGTCATATTGGCCATCAAGCCTTCCTTGCGGCGCGTAATAAATTGCTTGATGAAGCGAAGAAGAACCCGTTGCTTGTGGCTGTGCGCCCAATGGGGTTGGAAGATGCGCCGCAATTTGTGTTGGACTTAAACCGTGAGAAAGCTAACGCGCAGGGCATTACCAACGAGGATATTAATACGACCATTCAGGGGGCTTTAGGCTCGATTTATGTGAATCAATTCACCCGGAATGACCGTGTAAAACAGGTATATATTCAAGGTGAATCTTTTGCCCGCATGAGGCCAGAAGACCTCAATCGCTGGTATATCCGCAATAATCTTGGCGAGTTAGTGCCCTTTAACGCTTTTGCCTCTGGCCATTGGATTGTAGGGCCGCAGAAGGTGGAGAATTATAACGGCCTTAATTCTTACGAGATTCAGGGTGTGCCTGCGGCAGGGGTAAGTGCTGGTCGTGCCGTTGCGGAGATAGAGGCCATCCTAAAAACGCTGCCCCCCGGCGTCGGGCATGAATGGACAGGTCTCACTTTTGAGCAATTAGCCTCTGGCAATGCTACAGGGCCGCTTTACGCGCTGGCAGTGATTGTGATTTTGCTCTGCCTAGCTGCTTTGTATGAAAGTTGGGCGATTCCTTTCTCCGTATTGCTGGTGCTGCCTTTGGGTGTCTTAGGGGCGATTGCCTCCACCCTATGGCGAGGGCTGAGCAATGATGTGTATTTCCAAGTCGGGTTGCTGACCACTGTTGGGTTGGCTGTCAAAAACGCCATTCTGATTGTTGAATTCGCCAAGGCCTTTTATGAAAGCGGCGATACGTTAGAAGAGGCTGTGTTGAAAGCGGGGCAAGAGCGTTTACGCCCTATTTTGATGACCTCTATCGCCTTTGTATGCGGTGTGTTTCCTTTGGCGATTGCCACCGGGGCCGGGGCTGCGGCGCGTGTAGCGATTGGGACCTGCGTTGTCGGGGGGATGATTACGGCAACGGTGTTGGCTGTGTATTTCGTCCCCATCTTTTTTGTCGTGGTGTTGCGGCTTTTTCGCGTCAAACGTCTTTCAGAGCGGCATGAAGCTGGGCAGGAAGGAGGCCAAGCATGAGCCTTTATAGCACAAAACGGAGCCTCACTTACGGGGTGATGGCTGTGGGCAGTATGCTGCTTGCCTCGTGCAATTTATCCCCGAAATATCACCGCCCAGACCCCGCCGTTGCGCAGAAATACCCAGCCGATGCGGAGTTAAAGCCTGGCCAGCCGGTACATCAGCGTGTCTCCGACCTTGGGTGGGAGGATTTCTTTACAGACCCCCGCTTAAAGGCCCTTATCACTCTGGCTTTGACCAATAACCGAGACCTCGCCGCGCAGATGGCGGCAGTCGCGGCAGAGCGTGGGCAGTATCAAGTACAGAATGCCGCCCTTTTCCCGACCATTTCGGCTGGTGGGGGAGCCCAATATGTGGGGCCATCGGATACGGCGGGCTTTGCCTTTGCGCCGGGTTCTGGCCGCTCAATTTCTACATTGCGTTTTTATCAGACATCCATTGGGTTCTCATCTTACGAGATTGACCTATGGGGGCGTATTCGCAATATGGCGCGCGCCCAGCAGGAGCAAACATTAAGTGCGGCTGAGAATCTGCGTAACCTGTGGCTGACGACAGTTTCGCAGGTGGCAAGTACATATATTCAATGGTTGGCTGATAAGCGATTGCTAGACCTTGCGCGCAATACAGCGCGGACGCGGGCCGATACATGGCGGTTGAATGACCTTAAGTTTAAGCATGATGAGTTAGATGCGCTCACTCTCGCCCAAAGTGCGGCGGAGTTAGAGCAAGCACGCTCTGATGAGGAGAAAGAGACGCGGGCCGTTGCTGATGATGAACATTCCTTACAACTTTTAGTCGGCACGCCCTTGCCGGCGAATCTGCCCCCGGCTTTGCCGATGGGCCGACAAACGATGATTGCGGAATTACCGGCGGGTTTGCCGTCCGACCTTTTAGAGCAACGGCCTGATATTATGGCTGCAGAGCATCTGTTATTGGGGGCGAATGCCTCCGTTGGTGCGGCGCGGGCGGCCTTCTTCCCACGGGTAACCCTTACAGCGAATGAGGGGACAAGCTCGCTGCAATTTCGCAAGCTCTTTAGCCATTTGGCCGAAACATGGGGTGTCTCCCCTAATATAAGCATCCCCTTGCTCACATGGGGTGTGAATCAGGGGAACTTACGGACAGCAAAAGCACGGCTTGCGCAGAATGTGGCGCAATATCAAAAAGCTGTGCAATCGGCATTTCGAGAAGTATCCGATGCGTTGACAGCGCGGGAGACTTATCGCCGGCAAGATGAACATATGGTTGTTTTAGAGACACAAACCCAACGGGCTTACGACCTCGCCCGGATGCGCTATCGTGCGGGGATCGATAATTATCTAACCACCTTGGTGCAGGAGCGTCAGCTTTACCAAGCCCAGCAGAGCCGTATTGTTGTGGAGGCGGCACGGTTCCAAAATATGGTAACCCTTTATCGTGCATTAGGTGGGGGGTGGAGTCGTAAGAGCCAAGGGCAGAAGTAACGTACGCGCCGCATTGCGGTGGGTGAGGAGAGAGGCAATGGGTTTGGTAAAGACGCTCGGTTTAGGGCTAGGGCTGATGGCTCTGATGATAGGCAGTGCGGGGCTTAGTTATGCTGATGATGGGGCTGATGGGCTAGATAGTGTTGTGCGTAAGCCCATGCCCAAAACCAGCTTGCCGCGTGTTCATGCTGATTACAGCATGTTCCATTTTGTCCCACGCGGGGATGAGGTGACGATTCAGCCAGAGCATGGGCGGTTGATTTTTCGTAAAAAGAGTGGCGTGCCTGATGGCTATGCCGAGCGGCGCGGTGCGGCGATTGTCTATTATGATTCCACAGGTAAAGCGGTGCGGATTCAGCGTCTCACCCCTGAGGAGCTGGACCGGATGACCCAATAAAGGGTCGTCGCTTTTTAGGCCTTCCACCGCCAATAGCCATAGAGGCCGAGAAGGGTATAGCCCCCGTAAAGCAAAGCGGTAATGCTGAGCGAACGGCTGAAGAAAAGCCCTGTATAAATTACATCAATCCCTGCCCAGAGCAGCCAGCTTATGCGGTGCCGCCGTGCGGTCCATAATTGGGCGAGCAAGCTGGCCCCGCTTAGGCCGCCATCAAGGAGGGGGGCTGGGTCGTCACTCCAACAGCGCAGGGCTATAACCCATAAGGTGGAGAGGATAAAAAAGCCAAGCGTCTCTATGATGGCTTTTTTGAGGGCCAGCGGCTGGGGCGGGAGGGTGTTTTGCCGTGCTTTATCCCGTGCCCATAGAGCCCAGCCATAAAGGATGGTGAGGCTAAACACCCCTTGCAATATGGTATCGGCATAAAGGCGGGCATGGAAAAAGACCCAGCCATAAAGAAAGGTCGCTAGGAGGGAAATTGGCCAGCCGATGAGGCAGCGTTGGGCGGTTAGCCATACCCCACTTGCACTAAAGCACGCAGCGATAAGCTCCATCATTTAACATGTCTCCAACATGCTTAGGAGGGTACGCCCTGTGGGGGAATGGAACCATTCTGCATGGCCGATGAGATAATCCCGCCAAGAAATCTCTGCCGCTGCTTGGTTATGGAGCGTATGGCCGTAATAAGCCGTTTCAGAGAGGGCAAAGGTCACATGGCAGAGGGGGAGCCAGCGTGCTGTGAGGTGTCGTTCTACGAGGCTTCTTGGACGCTGGGCATCATAAGCGTGGAGGAAGGCGCGTAGCTGCTCCTCATGCACGGTGGGGGAGCTGTCAGGGGCGAGCCAGCTAATGAAGCTACGCTCTATCGCTACAGCGAGGTCAAAAGCGGCACTGGTTTGGTCACACATGCCGAAATCGAAGATACGCACGGCGGTGAGGTCTTGCCCCTCATTCTGCCATAAGAGATTTGCCCCATGCCAATCACCATGTCCCCAAAGGGGGCGGTCATGCGGTAAGAGGGGGCGTAAGGCCTGATGAAATGGCTCTAAAAGGGGCAGAACGTCAGAGCGTACATCCTCAAGGGAGTAAAGTGATGTAAGGCCCTTTTGCTGTGCTGCCCAAGGGAGGAGTGTATCGTCTAAGGATGGCCCGAGCAGGGGATGGCGGATGGAGGTGAGGGGGGGATTATGGCGCGGGGGCGCATCATACCCCGCACTAGCGTGATGTAATTGGGCAAGGAGCCGCCCGCTAGAGGCCGCTTGGGGCGTGCTTTTATAAGGCCGCCATGATTCAAGCCCGCGATAAGCATCGTGCTCGGCAAAGAGGGGAAAGGCCTCATAAATATAATGCCCTTCTGCTTTGGCGGTGGTGCCATCCTCCATAGGGAGTGGGGCGCATACGGCTAGCCCTTGCGCTGCGAGATGTTGGGCAAAGCGATGTTCCTCTGTCACTGTGCGGGCGGAGCGCAAAGCCCGCCCATGCCGTTTGAGGAAGATATGCTGGCCATCCTGCAACGCGATGATGGCCGAGGCAGAAAAGGGCCGCTGGCTATGCCAGAGGATAGGATCGTTAGCGGGATGCATGCCCCAATGAGGCAAGAGAGTTGCTACATCAGCGCGCGTAAGGGCGGGCCACACACAGCTATTATAGCCGCTCTCTAAGCCAAGGGGGCGTGCAGACATACTCAAAACCCCGCTGTAAAGCTTGCAAGGGCGGCAAAGGGACTGCCGATGAAGTAATCAGGGCTGGAGCCTTTAATGCGCGTCCCATGCAGGCCGGTTGTCGTATGAGCGTTAAAAGCGGTGCTGTTAATACCAGAGAGGTAACGTTGATTGCTTAAATTGCTCAGGTTCAGGCGCAAGGTGGGTTTTTGGAGTACGCCGATATTGTTAAAGCGGTACCCCAAAGCAAGGTCTGCTGTCATGATGGCAGGGATGCGCTCATCATTCATAAAGGTGGCATATTGGTGGCTCATATAATGCATCGTCACCATGCTGAAGAAGTGTCCATCATCATAGCGTAACCCCGCTCCCGCTTGGAAATGAGGGCTACGGATAGCCGTTTTGCCTGCTGTAGGGAGGAGGTCCCCCCTAGCGGCAATGTTACTATCGATGGTGGCATGGAGATATTCAAAAGAGGCATAGGGGCTGAGATGATGCCAAGGGCGTGTGCCAATCTCTACATCTACCCCGCGTGAGGTTTGCTTCCCCGCATTGATGGAGGTGGAGATATTGGGGTTATTGGGCTCCCCTGTTTTAATCTGCCGATTGCGGAAATTGTAGTTAAAGAAGGTCACGCTCGCAGTAATCCATTCCCCCGTACGGCGATAGCCGAACTCCTCTGCGATGGAATATTCATTTTTAAGATGGTTTGTCCCCGCTTTGCTGAGGGAGCCATTGGCGTTGCCATTCGCATCTGTCCCAGCATATTGGTTGTAATAGCTGGAGGCTGTTGGGGCGCGGAAATTGGTGTTGACGTTGAGGAAGAGCTGGTCCTGCTTGGTAAAGTTCCACCTCATGCCAAAGCGTGGCAGTGGTTCGGCTTTATTACTAGAGATGGTCCGCTGAGGGCCGGGGACATCATTTGTTCCCCAACGATGCATCATGACCTCTTTAAAGCCAATATCCATCGCTAATCTATCCTGCATGAGGGAGATATGGTCGCCTATATACAGCGCATTGACCTGCGACATAGTATGAAAGGCCCCCGCAAGGTAAGGGTTACCATTGGGCATTAGCACACGGTCACGCCGTTTATCGCCCCAAATATTGGCCGAACTTCCATCATCATTAACGGTGGTAAAGGGTTGGCGTTGGTTATCATCGGAGTAGTCATACCAATACCCCATAACGAAATCATTCCATTTATACCGGGCATGGAAGGCCATATTCACCCCAGCGCGATAGCTACGCTGCGTGTATTCGGAACGGACGGTTTGATTATCGGTTAAAGGGAGGGAGGAGACAGGCTGGGTGCCATAATAATTCCCTGTACCAGAGAGCTGGGAGCCGTACGGGAAGTTACCATAAGCACTTTGAGCATAAGGGGTGATGTCAAAACTATAACGCTGGTTAAAGCGCAGATGCACAGGCGCACCGACATAGAGCGTTTCCTCTGGGTCGCGGGAAAGCCGCCAGTAATTATAGCTATTATCGCCGGGTTCATAATGATGGGTGAGGGCACCGCTATGGGTGCCGTATGTTTTCCAATCCTTGAGGGACGTGAAGGGATAATAGCTGGTGATGGCCCTGTTCCATGACCCAACAAGGCTTGCGCGATTGTCCTGCCCCCATTCTTTAAGGAGCTTGAAGTCAATATGCTGGCGGGTATCGTACCCGCCGCTGCGCCAATTATCAGTATGGGTGTTGGAGTAAGAGGCAAAGCCGCGGACGCCACTATGACCAATCTCGCCTGTCTCAAGCCGGAGGAAGCCGCGCCGCGTGTTAAAAGAGCCATATGAGAAAGAGGCAAACCCGCCGGGTTTAAAGGCCGGGTCTAGGAAGGAGAGCTTCATCAACCCACCAGCGGCATTGAGGACGGGGCTATCCAGGTCGGAGGAGCCTTGTTGCAGCCCAACGGTGCTGTAATTCTCTGTATCAGCAAATTGGTTGGGATACCCACCATAAGAGGCAATATCATTGAGGGGCATACCCTCTAAGACATAGCCAATAGCATCTCCATTTAGCCCACGGACACTGATATTCGTATTAGGGGAAATGCCAAAAGGGTCGGAGGTAGCAACATTTGCACCGGGTAAAATGGAGACAAGCTGAAAAGCCGAAGCCGTAGGGGCTTGTACATCCATATAGCTACGGCCCACCTCACTGATGGATTGCGTGCCATGTTGAGGGCGGATTAACCCCCCACCGCGTTGGGTGACCTCCGTTGTGGCATGGGTGGTGATATATTCCACCTCTTTTGCCTGCACATCATGGGGATGTGAGGTGGTGGGGTGTGAGGTGGGATGTGTTGGTGTGTGCGTGTGCGTCTGTTGGCCTTTTGTTTGCTCCTCAGCCAAGGCTAAGCTGGGGCAACATAAGGGGAGTAAGAGGAGGGCCCGCAAGCCAGAAAAAGATAAGCGCATAGAATCTTCACCTTCGAGAGGTCGATGGGGAAGGTTCGCTGGGCTGGCGTTAGTTCAGGGGAAGATGGGGGTGTTCCATCCATGCTATTTTCCTGTCCCTTCGCCGGTACGAACCGGATCAGGTTCAAAGGGTTGGATGGCCTTACCCATCCTCTCAGCCTTGCAGATGAAGGCACCCCTCGGAACATGTGCTCTTCGTTAGCAGAGAAAGGCCCTTTTGTTCAAGTGCAAGGCTCTCTTGTAAAAATGCCTATTTCTGCCAATATCAAGCCTATGCGTTTTGTCCTTTTTATAATGGGGGTCTTATGCCCATAATTGCACCGAGCCTGCTTGCTGCTGATTTCTCTAATCTGCGTCAGGAAATGAGCGCGGTGGTGGAGGCCCCGTGGTTGCATCTTGATGTGATGGATGGGCATTTTGTGCCTAATATCTCTTTTGGGATGCCCGTCATTAAAGCCTTGCGGCCACATAGTCAGGCCAAGTTTGATGTTCATTTGATGATTGACCCTGTGGACCCGTATTTAGAAGCCACAGCCAAAGCGGGAGCAGACCATATTACGGTGCATGTGGAGGGGAATGCTCACCTGCATCGGACGTTGCAAACCATTCATGCCTTAGGCTGTAAAGCAGGGGTGGCGATTTGTCCCGCAACCCCACCAGAGGCTTTGTCCGAAGTGATGGATTTGGTTGATATTATTTTGGTTATGACGGTTAATCCCGGTTTTGGGGGGCAGAAGTTCCTGCATGGTCAGCCTGCTAAAATCCGCACCCTTGCAGAGATGATCCGTAGGAGCGGGCGGGATATTACACTAGGCGTTGATGGTGGGATTGATGAAACCACAACCCCGTTGGTGACGGAGGCCGGGGCGACTATGCTCGTGGCAGGCTCTGCTATTTTTGGTAAGGGTGACCGCAAAGCCGCTATAGAGGGGATGCGCGCTGTAGCCCGCCCCGCACGCCGCGCTTGATGGAAGGGGAGCGGCTTGTTTAGGTCCTGCTGGCGGTATATTCGGCTATTATGTGCCTCTCTGCCAGCCCGTCAGCGGGACGAAGTTGGCCCTGTTTGTTTGTATCAAGACCGTGAAGAAGGGGACATTGACCAAGCCGCTTTATTGACGGGTGGTGTGTTCCGTTTTGCACAAAAGACCTATCGCTTGCCAATGCGGGATGTTTGGCAAAAGAATAATTGGCCTGAAGATGTACGCCGGTGGGTGTATAGCTTTGAGTGGCTGAAAGACCTTCGTACATTCGGCACAAATGGAGGGCGGTTATTAGCGCGCTCCATGGTCACTTCATGGGCAGACCGTCCTCCTAATGACCCCATCGCGCGGGAAGGTGGGGTGATAGGCCGCCGTTTAGCAAATTGGTTTGGGCATTATGAGTTCTGCCTCTCCACCGCTACAGCGAACACACAGCATATTGTGTTAGAGGCTGCGGTTAAAGATGGACGGCGGCTCTCGGCAATGTTGCCTCTTTCCTCATTAGGCTGGGAGGAGCTTGCGGCTCTGCGTGGGTTGTTAGCTGTCTATATGGCGGTGCCTGATTATGATGGCTTTCTCAAACGCTTTGAGGAACAACTCCCCCATGTGTTGGCCCGCCTGTTGGGGGAGGAGGGTATTGCGGCAGAGCGCAGCCCGGAGGCCCAATATCGCTGTGTGCAGGAACTTACTGCGATTCAAGGGATGTTCGGTGTTTTGCAATGGTTGCCACCGGAGTGCGTCTCTGTCGCTCTAGGGCGGGCTTGTGCAGTATTGCGGGCTTTCTGCCATGGCGATGGGGGGCTAGCTCTCTTTAATGGCGCGCAGGAACATGGCGCAAAAGCCATTACCGCTTTGTTAGAGCAAGCTGAACGTTACCGCATTGTTGCCTCGAGTTTGAGCCAAGGTGGTTTTGTGCGGCTTACAGCAGGGCGGGCCCTTTTATTGGTGGATGCAGCCCCACCCCCACCGCGCGGGTTGGACCGTATGGCCCATGCGGGGACATTGTCTTTTGAGTTCTCCCATCATCGGCAGCGATTATTTGTAAATTGTGGTTCTGCTATGGGCGGGGGATGGCAACGCGCCTTGCGCTCGTCTGCTGCCCATACAGCCCTGATTGTTGAAGGAGAGTCCTCATCAGGGTTTGGGGCGGGTGGTCATATAACACATCGGCCTTCACAAGTGCGCTGCCAGCAAGAGCGAGAGGGCCGAGCAGACGCCGTGCATCTCTCTCATAATGGCTATTATCCCTCTCATGGGGTGATATGGTCCCGATCGCTCTTCTTAGACCCTTCAGGGGAGGAGTTACGCGGCTGCGAGCGTGTGGAAGGGGAGCGTGATGTGCCTTTTGCGTTGCGCTTCCATATTCATCCTGATGTGCGGGTAGAGCGCGAGGATGAGGAGATTATCCTCCATACAGCCTCCGAGATATGGCGTTTTCATCAAACAGGTGGAGAGATAGCCGTGGAGGACGACCTTTATATGGGCCGCGGCACACCGGAGGAAACGCGCCAGATTGTCGTTTATTCCCGTCCCGGTCGGACGTTAACGTCACCTACAACGGAGAAGGAGGGGGCCGAGACACGCCCCCGCCGCCAGCAAAAGGTGGAATGGGTGCTGGAATATGTGCCCCTTTAGGGGCTACCCTGCTACCCTACCCGGATGAGGATATGCTTCTTCTTGCCAGAGGAGAGCTTTAGCGTGCCGTCTGTTAGGTCGGCAGATGTGATGATTTGATTCTCATCTTTGATGACGACATCATTCAGCCGGGCACCACCTCCGCGGATGAGGCGGCGTGCCTCGCCCCCGCTGGCGGCTAAGCCTGCCTCTGCAAAGAGCTTAAAGGCAGGCACACCCTCGGCAAATAGGCTAGCAGGCAGGGTGACTTCTGGCAGGGCGGCTTGTGTGCTGCCTTGCTCAAACACGGTGCGGGCAGTTGCAGCGGCTTCCTCAGCGGCAGCACGGCCGTGGCAGATGGCTGTGGCCTCTGTAGCCAGAATCTTCTTAGCTTCGTTAATCTCTGCTCCTTCCAGCGCGCCGAGGCGTTCACATTCCTTCACGGGGAGGTCGGTAAACATTTTGAGGAAGCGGCCTACATCCGCATCTTCCGTATTGCGCCAGAACTGCCAGTAATCAAATACAGGCCGCCGCTCCTTGCGGACCCACACCGCCCCATTGGCGGACTTGCCCATCTTAGCCCCGGAGGAGGTGGTAACAAGCGGTGTTGTCAGCCCAAATAGCCGCGCTCCATCGGTACGGCGAGCGAGGTCAATGCCGGAGACGATATTGCCCCATTGGTCAGAGCCCCCCATCTGAAGGATGGCCCCATGACGGCGATAGAGCTCCCGGAAGTCGAATGCTTGAAGAATGGAGTAGTTGAATTCTAAGAAGGTCAGCCCCTGCTCACGCTCAAGACGTTGCTTCACACTCTCAAAAGAGAGCATCCGACTGACAGAGAATTGCACCCCAACATCTTGCAATAGGCTGATGTAAGAGAGCTTATCCAACCAATCCGCATTATTGACGAGGCGACATTTACCATCATCAAAATCCAAAAATTGCCCCAGTGAGGCGCGCAACCCTGCGAGATTATGGGTGATGGTCTCGTTGCTCATCAGCGAGCGGGCTTCATCGCGGAAGGACGGGTCACCAATTTTCGCCGTCCCCCCACCGATGAGCGCAATAGGGTGATGGCCGTGCTTTTGTAAGAGCCGCAACATCATAATCGACATCGCATTACCCACATGCAGGGAATCAGCTGTAGGGTCAAAGCCGATATAAGCCGTAATGGGGCCTTCCTGCATAAGAGCATCCAACGCCTCATAATCAGTGCATTGGAAAATCATCCCACGGGCCTGAGCTTCTTGCAGGAAGGGGCTTTTAAGTGTGATGTCGGTCATGGAAAAGCTCTTTTCTGAAGTCTATAGCAAGGGGGATCGCTTAGCCGATGGCTTCTGCCTCATGCTCTGGCTCTGCATCATGTTCTAGCGCGGGGGCGGCGATAGAGGCAGGCTCTGGTGCAAAGAGGTTTTTCTGCCGGGTGGTGACATGGTCCTCCAACGCATCGGCAATCAGCTCCGCTTGCTGGGAGAAGATGTGGTCTGCCTCTGGGAAGAGGCGATAATCCACCGTCACATTCTTTTGTGTGTTGAGCTTCTCAACCAGTTTACGGATGACAGGCTCTGGGGCCATGTTATCTCGCCCACCAGCAATCATTAACCCGCTACAGGGGCAGGGGGCGAGGAAGTTGAAGTCATAATCATCAGCAGGGGGGGCAACGCTAATCCAACCGCGGATTTCTGGCCGGCGCATCAGCAGCTGCATCCCTACAAAGGCCCCGAAGGAATATCCAGCAATCCACAACTCCGAGGAGTTGGGGTTAATCATCTGCATCCAGTCCAGAGCAGCTGCTGCATCGGAGATTTCCCCAATACCGCCATCATAACGGCCTTGAGAGCGACCAACCCCGCGGGAATTATAACGCAGGACGGAAAACCCCATCATCTGAAAACGCCGATACATGGTGTAAGTGATGCGGTTGTTCATCGTCCCGCCATGGAGCGGGTGGGGGTGGATGACAAGGGCGAGAGGAGCGTTAGGGTCTTCGGAATGGTGATAATGGCCTTCGAGCCGCCCATCAGGGCCAGCGAACATGACTTCAGGCATGCGTCTCTCATCTTTATTGTCCACCCTGACCATCCCTAAAATATGGAGGGTAAGGTGATGTACGAACCGATTATGCCCGGCCTTTGTGGGACCGGGCATGATTTTGCGCCCCTCGCAGATGGATGGACACCAAGCCGGGAGAGGTATATCGGCGTTGTATATCGGTTTTGCTTTACTAATTTCTAGTAAAATCGACTCTCACATGCCGGTTTTTTCAAAAAAGTAAATTAGATTATGTTTGTCTCTTTATAGGGGTCAGGTTTATCAGAGGCAGCAGAAAGAGGAGGAGTCTCCATGCTTCATGCCCCGCCTTCACAGCATAACCCGCTTTATTTGGATGCTAATGCGACAGAGCCGTTACGCCCCATAGCCCAACAGGCGTTGAATGAGGGGCTTGCCCAGCTGGGTAATCCTGCCTCTGTGCATACAGCAGGGCGTAAGGCCCGTGTGATGTTAGAGCAAGCACGCAAACAGCTTGCCGGAGCTTTTGGGCGAGAGGCGGATAGCTTTGTGTTCACCTCCGGCGGGACGGAGGCGAATACGCTTGCCGTGCATGGTTTTGGCCATGCGATAGGGCGGCCTATCCTCATCGGTGCGACCGAGCATGACGCCATTCGTAAAGCCGCGCCGGGAGCATGCGTGATTCCGGTGGATCAAAATGGTCTCATAGAATGTGCAGCTTTGGAAACACAGCTTGCCTCCCATGCAGCAGAGGCAGGTGCGCTCGTATGTATTATGGCGGCGAATAATGAGACGGGTGTGTATGCACCGTTGGAGGATATTGCCGCTTTATGCCGCCAATACGGAGCGCATTTGCATATTGATGCGGTGCAAGCAGCGGGGCGGATGAGCGGGACAGACCCTTTCTCTCAAGCCGTGGCGTCAGGGGCGTTAGTAGGGGCGAGCCTTGCTTTATCTGCCCATAAGATGGGTGGGGTAATGGGGGCGGGGGCTCTTCTTCTGCCAGAGGACCGGCCCTTACCCCCCCTTCTTCCCGGTGGGGGGCAAGAGCGTGGACGGCGCGGGGGTACCCCCGCCCTTGCAGCGCATCTCAGCATGGCCGCTGCGTTGGTGGAAAGCCAGCAGCAAGAATGGAGTCGCCTGCAGATATTGCGTGATGAGCTAGAGGCCATCTGCTGCCATGCAGGGGCGGTCATTATGGGCCGTGACGTCCCGCGCTTGCCGAATACGGTGAGTGCCCTTCTACCCGGTGTAGCGGCGCAGGTGCAGCTTATGGCCTTGGATATTGAGGGTTATTGCGTCTCTGCTGGCTCGGCCTGTTCGTCCGGCAAAGTGGCGCGCTCTCATGTGTTGGAAGCTATGGGGCAAGGCGAAGGCGCGGGGCAGGCGATTCGCATCTCTCTGCCATGGAATGTGCAAGCAGAGCATGTGCGTGCCTTTGGGCAGGCTTATAGCCGTATGGCGCAGCGATTTGCCGAGCGTGGCCTCTTACAAAATAATCGTACTACGTCATGAAGGCGGATAAGCAGGAGGTTATCTATTTAGATTACCTCGCGACAACCCCCTGTGACCCGCGTGTTATAGAGGCCATGCTGCCCTATTTTACGGCGTCCTTTGGTAATGCTGGGAGTGTGCATCAGCTTGGCCGTGCGGCGGAGGAGGCCGTAGAGGAGGCCCGCCAAGAGATGGCGCAGCTTTTGCAGGTGAGCCCTCATGAGGTGATATGGACCTCGGGGGCGACTGAATCCAATAATCTGGCCATTAAAGGGGCGGTGCGGTTCTTAAAGACGCAGGGCGATACAAGACGGCGTGTTATTACAGCCGCAACGGAACATAAATGCGTGTTGGAGGCTGTGCGCTCCCTCGCAGATGAAGGGTTTGAGCCTATTATCCTCCCCGTAGGGCCTGATGGGCGTGTAGAGCCAAATCGATTAGCCGAGGCCTTAAAAACACCAACTGCGCTTGTAAGCCTCATGGCGGCGAATAACGAGACAGGTATCGTCCACGACATCCCCCAGCTTATGCCGCTTATCAAGCAAGCAGGGACGTTGCTGCATGTTGATATGGCGCAGATGTTCGGTAAATTACCATGCAGTTTAGAGGGGATCGACCTCGCCTCATTCTCGGCCCATAAGCTATACGGCCCTAAAGGGGTCGGAGCGTTATATATAAGGCGGCGGCCTCGTGTGCGGCTATTGCCTTTAATCTCTGGTGGAGGGCAGGAGCGTGGTATGCGCTCTGGCACATTGCCTGTCCCGCTCATTGTGGGGATGGCTGTCGCTGCACGTCTTGCCCTAGCCGCCCAGCCGGAGGAGGTGCCGCGCCTTATGGCATTGCGCGGCCAGCTTTGGCAGGCTATGCAGAGGCTTTGCCCAACAGCGCGGCTTAATGGCGGCCAAGCTCCGCATCTGCCGGGTGTACTGAATTGCTGCTTACCTGATGGGCCGGAGGCTCAAGACTTGATGAAATCCCTGCCGGGGCTGGCTTTTTCGGCTGGTTCAGCATGTTCGGCAGCGTCTGGTGCGCCGTCTTATGTATTGCAGGCAATGGGCTTGACCGATAGAGAAGCACGCAGGAGCTTGCGTCTTTCGGTCGGACGCTTTACCTCAGCAGATGACGTGGAGCGCGCAGTGGCTCAATTTAGGCAGGTTTTAACAGGTGGTTAACCACGCCTGCGTGGATTTCAGAGGGAGTGAGGGTTTATGCCACGGATGGTTTTTGTTGAGCGTGATGGTAGCCGCCATGAGGTGGAGGCACAGGCAGGTCTCTCCGTCTTGGAGATTGCCCATGAGCATAATATCGACCTTGAAGGAGCCTGTGAGGGCTCCCTAGCATGTGCGACATGCCATGTTATCGTGGACCCAGCATGGGCCGATAAACTCACCAGCCCAACCGATGATGAAGAAGATATGCTCGACCTCGCCTTTGGGCTGGAGAAAACATCGCGCCTTGGCTGCCAAATCATCATGACAGATGAGCTGGATGGCCTTGTCGTTCATCTTCCCAAAGCGGGGTAAGGTAAGCGTTATGCGCATCCTTGTAGCTATGTCTGGTGGGGTCGATAGTTCTGTTGTGGCAGCGTTGCTCAAGCAGCAAGGCCACGAGGTCATCGGGGCCACCTTACAGCTTTACGACCATAGCGGCCCCGCCAAGCCGGGGGCTTGCTGTGCAGGGCGGGACATTATGGATGCGCGTTTAGTGGCGGAGAAAATCGGTTTTCCTCATTACGTTATTGATGCGGAGAGCCGCTTCCGCGATAGCGTTATTGAGAGTTTTGCCGATTCTTACGCCCGGGGAGAAACCCCTGTCCCTTGTGTGGCTTGTAATCAGGGCGTTAAGTTTACGGACCTCCTGACAATGGCGCGGGATTTAGGCTGCGAGGCTATGGCGACTGGCCATTATGTCCGCCGGGTTGAGGGCCCTACTGGGGTGGAGATGCACCGCCCTGTGGATCGGGATAGAGACCAAAGTTGGTTTCTCTTTGCCACAACGCGGGAACAGTTGGAGTTCCTCCGCTTCCCCCTTGGTGAGATGCCCGATAAAGCTCATGTCCGTGCCTTAGCGGAGGAGCTAGGGCTGGATGTGGCGACAAAGCGCGATAGTCAGGATATTTGCTTTGTGACGAATGGCTCTTACGCCACATTGGTGGAGAAGATGCGACCAGAGATTGGTGGGCCGGGCGATATTGTAGATGAGCACGGCAATGTGCTGGGCCAGCATGAGGGGATTGCGCGTTACACTGTGGGGCAGAGCCGCCGGTTGGGGGATATTCATACCGGTACGGGGGAACGTCAGATGGTCACGGCGATTGATGTGCCTTCCCGCCGCATTATTGTTGGCCCGCGTCAGAAGGTCATTCATGATGAGAGCCGCCGCATCGTCCAGCTAAGGGATATGAATTGGCTGATTGATGCCCCAGCAGACGGCGTGCGCTGCGGAGTGCAGCTACGCGCGCGTGAGGGGTTGCGTCAAGCCCTTATACGCCCCTTAGAGGGGAATCGGGCAGAGGTTCAGCTCGAAGAGCCCGCTTTGCCCGCACCGGGGCAAGCATGTGTGATGTATGAGGGGGAGCGTGTTCTGGGTGGTGGGTTTATTCTCGCCTAAACGCTCTCTATATGAATCACATCTTATTGATTTTATGGGAGGAAAAGAGTCGCTTTTGCGAAAGAGGGGCGCAAAAGTGGGCTCTGAAGGTGTTATTTGGCCTCTTAGAGGGGGCCACGCTTTAGGAATGTTTCGATTTTAAAATATATTTTGCACAAATCTTCCTTTTGGATATGGACAACCCCCTATGTTTCATGGTCTGGCTGGAGGTAGAGAAGTTCTTTCTCCACCAACAACGGGAAGTGATTATCACGCTATCAGCTTGAGGGTTTGGTATGGCTTATTTTGTACGTCATTTTGGTTCATTACCGGAACGTTCCGCTCTGCGGAAGGCCATTGCCGAGAAAATCCGGTACCCAGAGCAAGCCTGCGTTGAGGCTTTGATTCCAGCCGCTGAGATGAGCGTTGATGAGGAAGCAATCGCCAGCAAAGTTGGGCTTTCTCTAGCGCGTGCGCTGCGCGATCATCGCCAGCCAGGCCTTGTTGAGACCTTGGTGCAAGAGTTCAGCCTTGCCTCATCGGAGGGTGTGGCTCTGATGAGCATGGCCGAGGCTTTGCTGCGTACACCAGACCATGCCACGCGTGATGCGTTGATTCGGGACCAAGTTGGTGTGGGGGACTGGCTCTCTCATATGGGGCGTGATCGTGGCTTGATCATCAATGCAGCCTCATGGGGATTGGACATTACCGGCCGTCTCGTTGCGCCTAAGCGGCGTATGGGCGTGATTCATCGTCTGCTGCGTGATCGTGGGGAGCCGATTGTCCGCCGGGCTGTGCAATTTGCAATGCAGATGATGGGCCAGCAATTCGTCCTTGGCCAGACTATTGAAGGCGCATTGAAGGATTCCCGCAAGCGTGAGGCACAAGGCTTTACCTATTCCTACGATATGCTGGGTGAGGCTGCGTTGGACCATGCCGATGCCGAGCGGTATCAGGCGTCTTACCATGCAGCGTTGGAGGCTATCGGTAGCCGGGCTAAGGGTGAGAATGTCTATGAGCGTCCCGGCCTATCCATTAAGCTTTCTGCCCTGCATCCGCGTTATGAGCGGGCAAAGCGTGAGCGCGTGTTGGAGGAGCTGCTGCCAACTGTAAAAGCCCTCGCTGTGCGGGCGAAGCATTACAATATCGGCTTGAATATTGATGCTGAAGAAAGCGAACGGCTGGATATTTCGCTCGATATTCTGGAAGCTTTGTGCCGCGACCCAGAGTTGGCGGATTGGGATGGCATCGGCTTTGTTGTGCAGGCTTATGGGCGGCGCGCTTCAGCTGTGTTGGATTACATTATCGCCCTTGGCCGTGAGACGCATCACCGTGTGATGATTCGCCTCGTAAAAGGGGCGTATTGGGATAGCGAGCTGAAGAAGGCTCAAATTGATGGTGTTTCGGACTTCCCCGTCTTTACGCGTAAATGCCATACGGATGTTAGCTATATTGCATGTGCGCGTAAGCTCTTAGGGGCAATGGATGCGATTTTCCCACAATTTGCGACACATAATGCGCGGACAGTGGCCACGATTTACGCAATGGCTGGTCAGGACTTCCAACCGGGGCAATTTGAGTTCCAATGTCTGCATGGCATGGGTGAGGCCCTTTTTGAGCGCGTTGTGGGGGCAAAGAACCTTAACCGGCCTTGTCGGATTTACGCCCCGGTGGGGACATATGACACGCTGTTGGCCTATCTCGTCCGCCGCCTATTGGAGAACGGAGCGAACTCCTCCTTCATCAATCTGCTTGGTGACCCCAACATTCCGCTAGAAAAATTGGTGGAGGACCCTGTTAAGGTTACGCGCTCTTACAGCCCTGTGGGAGCCCCTCACCCTGAGATTAAAAAACCGCTCGATATGTTCGCGCCAGAGCGGCAAAACTCTAAGGGTATGGACCTGAACCATGAGCCTGTTTTGAGCCATCTTGGCGAGGTGCTTTACAGCCTGCCAGAGCAGTATGAGGCGTATCCGCTAGTGCCCGGTTTGGGTGAGGCGACGCGTCCGGTTCATCCCGTTACAAACCCTGCGGAGCGTAAGGATCAGGTCGGCCAAGTGACCTTTGCGGTGCCTGAGGATATTCGCCACGCTGTAGATGTTGCAGAAGCAGCTTTTGCAGGCTGGGCCGCACGTCCAGCCGAGGAACGTGGTGCGATTTTGGAGCGCGCTGCTGATTTGCTGGAGGAACGCTACATTGCCTATATGGGGTTGGCCGTGCGTGAGGCAGGGAAGTCCTACCCCAATGCTGTGGCTGAGGTCCGTGAGGCGATCGACTTCTTGCGTTATTATGGCGGGGCAGTCCGGCGGGAGTTTAATAATGAGACGCACCGCCCCCTAGGCACTGTGGTGTGCATTAGCCCGTGGAACTTCCCGTTAGCGATCTTCCTTGGTCAGGTGTCCGCTGCTTTGGCTGCGGGGAATACCGTCATCGCCAAACCGGCTGAGGAAACCCCATTGATTGCTATGGAAGCTGTAAAGCTTCTGCATGAGGCAGGTGTACCAGAGGAGGTTGTGCAGTTCCTTCCCGGTGAAGGGGATGTCGGGGAGGCCATGGTGGCAGACCAGCGCATCGGTGGTGTGATGTTTACGGGCTCTACCATTGTTGCGCAGATTATTGCACGTCAGTTGAATGGCCGTTTAGGCCGCAATGGTCAGCCTGTTCCACTTGTGGCGGAAACTGGCGGGTTGAATGCGATGATTGTCGATTCCTCCGCTTTGCCAGAGCAGGTGGTGAAGGATATCGTCTCCTCCGCTTTTGATAGTGCGGGGCAACGCTGTTCGGCTCTGCGCGTGCTATGCGTGCAGGAAGATGCTGCGGATCGTATCATCTCCTTGCTGAAAGGCGCGATGGAGGAGTTACGGATTGGGATTCCCGCCAAGTTGCCAACTGATGTTGGGCCTGTCATTAGTGAGGTCGCTCGCAAAGGGATTAACGATCACATCGAGGCTCTACGCCGCCGGAATCACCCTGTCTTCCAAGCTCCAACCGTGGAGGAGGAAACACAAGGGGGGACGTTTGTGCCACCAACCTTGATTGAGGTGAGTTCCATCGCTGATGTTGGCGGGGAGATTTTCGGCCCTGTGCTGCATGTCCTACGCTATAAACGTGATGAGCTAGAAGCCCTTATCACACGCAGCAATGCAGGGGGGTATGGCCTCACCTTTGGTGTGCATAGCCGTGTTGCCTCTCGCATTGACTTCCTTGTGGAGCGGGTGGAAGCAGGGAATATCTACGTTAATCGCAATATTGTTGGGGCGATTGTAGGTGTGCAACCCTTTGGTGGGCATGGTCTCTCTGGCACGGGGCCAAAGGCTGGGGGTCCGCTGGCCTTGCGCCGCCAGTTGGCAGATGCTCCACGGACGCCACTCGCACAACCGGGGGCAATGCCGGCTATGGCACGCTCATGGTTGCTATGGCTGGGCACGAATGATCGCGACCTAGCCCATGAGGTCACACCTTGGATGGATCATGGCTTGCTTTCCTGCAAGCTTGCGCTGCCATCCCCGGTTGGGGAGAGCAATACTTACACGTTGGAGCCACGGGGCCGCGTCCTCGCTGTGGCAGAGACGGAGCAGGGCCTAAAGCGCATGATCAGCTATGCCATTAGCTGTGGCAATGAGGTCATCGCTCTTGCTGCTCCTGCGGTGATTAAGACGTTGGAGACCATGCCAGATGTCCTACGGGAGGCAATTCATCCTGCTGATTCGTTAGAAGATGTTGAGGCATGCTCTGTCATTCTTGCTGAGAGTGCGCATGAGGGGCTGTGGCAGATTGTGGCGGACCAGCTCAAAAACCCTGATGCCCCTGTACCGTTGGTCTATTGGGCAGATGGCTCCACCCTTCAGCCGGAAGCTTTGGTGCAAGAGAAGCTAGTGAGCGTTAATACGGCGGCTGCTGGTGGTAATGCGGAGCTGATGGCTCTGAGCTAAGAGGGGCTTCCGCTTTATAGATGAAGAAGGCCGGGTGAATCATAATCCACCCGGCCTTCTTCGTGCTATATGCAGGGTATGGATAAGAAAAAGGGGGGAAGAAGCCATGGCTCTTTCCCCCCTTTTTATGATGATATGTCCTGTTCTGCTTTTAGGTGGTAGGGATTTTTGTTTTGGGCAGGGGGAGGCATCCTTCTGGCGTGGCAACGCGGAGGAAGTTGGCTAACTCACGGAAGGAGGTTGCTCGTGGGTCGGATGGACGCCAGACAAGGCTAATTGTCCGCCGGGCTTCAGCCTCGTTAAGTTCACGAATCGTAACAAGCCCCTCAAACTCATGCCGATTATTAAGAGCAAGGCGCGGTATGAGGGAGAAACCTTCTCCTGCGCCAATCATGTGCCATAACATTTCCAAGCTAGTTGCAAGACGCTGGTCTTGGGCGCGGAAATTGCTGGGGCAGAGGGAGAGAGCTTGGTCACGCAAGCAATGGCCATCCTCCAACAAGAGCAAATCAGGCCGTGCTAGGTCATTGATGGAGAGATTCTTCTTATGGGCAAGATCGTGGTCTTTTGGGAACACAGCTAAGAATGGCTCTTGAAAGAGCGGCGCATGCTCTAGCGATTCGGTCGCGGTGGTTGGTGCCATAAAGGCAACATCAAGGCTACCTTGGCGGAGAAGCTGGACAAGGTTTGGCGTTGTATTTTCGCTTAACCGCAAACCGAGCTGAGGGTATTTTTGCCGCAACCGTGGGAGAAGGGCGGGAATATAATAAGGCCCTAAGGTTGGGATAACGCCGATATGCAGCAAGCCATCCAGCGGCCCCGTATGAGCGCGAGCGACTTCTAGCAGATTGCGAGCAGAAGCGAGGACGTCGCGCCCTAAGGCGATGAGTCGTTCACCTTCTGGCGTGGGGGCAACATGCCGGCGGGAGCGTTCGAACAAAGTAACATTAAGAAGCTGCTCTAGCTTGCGTACTTGCTCAGAAAGCCCCGCCTGACTGACGCCACAACGCTCAGCCGCGCGGGAAAAATTACGCAGATCATCAACTGCGACAACATATTCGATGTCCCGTAGGGACAAACCGGAGAGAGGAACGTAGGACATAGAGTCTATCCATAAGCGGAGTTGGAGGCAGAGCCAAGAGGGAAAGATGGAAAGGAATGAAAGATTGATAATGATTCTTAATTATACTCATAATAACTCTCAATTAGACGTTACCCTTAGGGTGGGGTACCAATAAACTTGCTTGACTTTCTCGCGCTTCGGTTGCTCCCATGAGGGGCTCCACAAGTTCGGTGGAAGTTTACACTTTGTTAGTAAATGAGGAGGTCTCCATGCCTGCTATTGGTTCCGAAATTAAGCCTTTTACCGCTCAGGCTTTCCGTGATGGTAAGTTCCTTCAGGTCTCCGATGCGGACCTACGCGGCAAATGGTCTGTCGTCTTCTTCTATCCGGCTGACTTCACCTTTGTCTGTCCGACAGAGCTGGAAGACCTCGCTGAGAATTACGCTACATTCCAAAAGCTGGGTGTAGAGATCTTCGGTGTCTCTACCGATAAGCACTTCACGCATAAAGCATGGCACGACACATCCCCAGCTATTGGGAAGGTGCAGTACACCATGATCGGCGATCCTTCTGGTGATATTGCACGTAACTTCGATGCTCTGCGCGCTGATGGTAGCCACACAGCTGACCGTGCGACCTTCCTGATCGACCCAGAAGGGAAGATCCAGTACATGGAGATCACTTCCGAGGGCGTAGGCCGTAGTGCTGCGGAGCTGCTCGATAAGATCCGTGCTGCTCAGTATGTTGCAGCTCACCCTGGTGAGGTCTGCCCTGCTAAGTGGAAAGAGGGCGGCGATACAGCTACTCTGAACCCTTCTTTGGACCTAGTCGGCAAGATCTGATTACATCCTATTAAGGGATATTGGTGGGGGCCTCTCCTCACCTTTTGGGGGAGGCGTGCTGTGCTGTGGCGCGCCTCCTTTTTTTCATAGGGCTTATGGCCTTAACAGAGTGTTTTTGAGCACCAGAGCTTCTGGAGAGAATCATGCTGAACGATGATCTTAAAGGCCAGCTGAGAGGGTACCTCCAGCATCTGCGCCATAATATTGTGCTTGTTGCCTCCCTCGATGAGGGCGACAAGTCCCGTGAGATGAAGGAGTTTCTGACAGAAATTTCCGAACTCTCTGATAAAGTTTCCTATCAAGATAATGGCACGGACTCTCGTCGTCCTTCCTTTGTGATTCGTGCTGCGGATTCTGATGTTCAGGTCTGTTTTGCCGGTATCCCAATGGGGCATGAGTTCACCTCTCTGGTACTGGCTCTGCTACAGGTGGGCGGTCATCCCCCAAAAGTTGAGGCTGAGCAGATTGCGCAGATTAAGGCTCTAAAGGGTGAGTTCCACTTCGAGACCTATTTCTCCCTTTCCTGCCATAACTGCCCAGATGTTGTGCAGGCTCTCAATACGCTGAGCGTGATTAACCCGAACATCCATCATACCGCTATTGATGGGGCGTTGTTCCAAGATGAGGTGAATGAGCGTGATGTACGCTCTGTGCCGCAAGTCTTCCTCAATGGGGAGCGTTTCTCCACCGGGCGGATGGAACTGCCGGAGATTCTGGCTAAGATTGATACAGAGGGTGCTGCAAAAGCCTCTGAGAAGCTGAATGATGAAGCCCCGTTTGATACGTTGGTGATTGGCTCCGGCCCGGCAGGCTGTGCTGCGGCGATTTATACCGCGCGTAAAGGTGTGCGGACCGGTATCCTGGCTGAACGCTTTGGTGGTCAGGTCATGGATACAGCCGGGATTGAGAACTTCATCTCTGTACCGGAGACGGAAGGCCCCGCTCTGGCGAAGAATCTGGAGCAGCATGTTCGTAGCTATGATGTCCGTGTCATTACGGCGCAGCGTGCAGCAAAGCTCATCCCTGCTGAGAAGGAAGGTGGGCTGCATGAGATCGTGCTGGAGAGCGGCGCGCATCTTAAGGCGCGTACCATCATTGTGGCAACGGGTGCTCGCTGGCGTCAGCTGAACGTACCGGGCGAGGAAGAATATCGTACACGCGGTGTGGCGTACTGCCCGCATTGTGATGGCCCATTCTTTAAGGGACGTCCGGTGGCTGTGGCTGGCGGTGGTAATAGCGGTGTGGAAGCGGCTATCGACCTCGCCGGTATCGTCTCCCGTGTGACGCTGCTCCAATATGACCCGGTCTTAACAGCCGATGAGGTGCTGCAAAATAAGCTCCGTAGCTTGCCGAATGTCGATATTGTGGTGAATGCACGCACAACCGAGATTCGCGGTGATGGCCGTAAGATGACGGGCCTAAGCTGGCAGGATGTGAAGGATAATAGCGAGCATAGCATCGATGTTGACGGCATCTTTGTGCAGATTGGCTTGTTGCCGAACACAGACTGGCTGAAAGGTGGCAGCATTGAGATGTCTCGCATCGGTGAGATTGGCATTGATGAACGCTGCCGTACCTCCATCCCCGGCGTGTTCGCCGCTGGTGATGCGACCACGGTGCCTTATAAGCAGATCATCATCGCTATGGGTGAAGGGGCAAAAGCCGCTCTCTCCGCCTTTGACCATTTGATCCGCGTCCCAGCAGCCTCCTAAAGCTTAGCGGCTCTGAAGGGAGAAAAGGCCGGTGTAAGAGCCGGCCTTTTCTATGTCTGGTATTAGGCTAAGGCGGGCTGGAGGTCCTCAAGACTCAGGGTTGTAAGCTGGCTGTGATGCAGTAAATGTACACCCGTTGCGTGGGCTAATTGCCGAGCGGAGCGTGTGTAACCGGCATTAGAGACCACAGCAGCATAATGAGCATGACGATGCTGGCGTGCTGTAAAAATCTCCTGCACGGCCTTATTGCCGACTGGTCGTGTATAAAGCTTGCATTGAACAACAAAATGAATACCCGCTTGCTCGGCAAGAATATCCACCCCTTGGTCACTCCCCGGTGGGGTTGCTACGGCTTTCCAGCCTGCTTTACAGAGCAACCCTGCACAAAAACGCTCATAATCTAGCGGGTCCATAGCAGTTGTGAATTGTTCTGGGGGAAGGTCTGACGCGCTATCTTGTAGTTGGGTAAGGGCGTTTTGTTGGCGTTTGAGGAGAGTTTTTGTAACCCGATGAATACGCCGCATGATAGGCTTTTGGAGGATAGGCCAAAATTGCCCGAGTGTCTGCTGGTTTAAAGCCGGACGTAAAATAGCGCGGCAAAAATAGTCCAGCTCCGTATTCCAACGTTTTTTATGGATGATGCCGTAATGATCCTTCGTCAAACATGTCTGGCGGCGTTGTGCGAGCGTATTTTGGTGTTGGACAATCAGGCGGCATAGTACAAGCCATGCTTTGCGCTTGCGTTTGACGTAACGGCGATATTGCAAAAAGAGGATAGCGAAGAAGCAGACTAGCCCAAAATCTGCTGGGAGGATGGCGATAGCGTGTCCGGGCAAAAATGACGGCACGGTCGCAATCATATAGCGCGTTGCTCCTATAAGGAACATGGTGCCGACACTCGGAATTGAACCGAGGACCTACTGATTACGAATCAGTTGCTCTACCCCTGAGCTATGTCGGCGTCCGGTCGAGCCTATACAAAAAATTACAAAGGGGGGCAATGGTATGGGTAAAATTATTTCTTGTTAAGAGGGCGAAGGAGGCTTGCAGAGAGGCGCGCAACAGAGCATGAGAAGATGATGCTTAGAAAAGACCATTTTCATAAGGGGTTGTGGATCCAAGGCGGGTCCTTGAGTTTCACACGGCAGGAGAGCGAGCAGCCACATCTTAAAATTGTGGAAGGCGTGCATGAATGTGCTGGCTGTGGCCTGTTTCAGCATTTCCCACCGTTAAAGCCCGGTCATGTGTTGACTTGTGCACGGTGTGGGGAGACAATGGCCCGCCGCCGTAAAACTGATGAGATTGGCGGGCCGTTAATTTTCTGCCTTGCCTCTTTGGCTCTGTACATTGTGTTATTGGTCAGCCCGCTTTTGACGATTAATGTCTATGGGCGGGAGAGCACGGTATCGCTTTATCGCGGCCCGATGGAGCTGGCCCGACAAGGCTTTGGTGGAATTAGTATTCTAGTATTGCTTGCAAGCGTGCTGATGCCTGGCATTGTTCTATGTCTTATGGCGGTGATTTTATACGGAGCGTCACGCCGTGAGATGCCCTTATGGGTGCGCCCGCTTATGGCATGGTATGAGCGGTTACGCCCATGGTCCATGATAGAGGTCTTCGTTATTGGGGTTTTGGTGGCTTATACCAAATTGGTGGACCTCGCTCTTGTTACACTCCAGCCGGGGGTGTTTTTGCTGGGCGGATTGATGCTGTTGATGGCGGCGATGGATTCTACATTCGATGTAGAGATGATCTGGCATCATCGCTCTGTCCAGCAGCGGCGTAAATTAGGTGTGTATCAGATAGAAAACCGCATCATCCCACCGGAGAAGCATATGCTCTCCTGCCATGCGTGCGGTATGAGCTTTGTAGCACGGCATGTTGTGGATGATGAGCGCGATATGGGAGATTGCCCTCGTTGTGGGCAGATATTACGGCGGCGGAAGCGCAACGGATTACGCGCTGCTTTGTCATTTTTATTGGCAGCGTTAATTTTTTACATTCCCGCTAATTTATTGCCTGTTATGGCCTTTATCAGGATGGGCCACGGCCATCCCAGCACAATTATCTCTGGCGTGATACAGCTTTGGCAATCCGACCTTTATTTTCTAGCCTTACTTGTCTTATTTGCGAGTATCACCGTGCCCGTTTTAAAGATTGTCCTGCTGGGCTTGATGATTATCTGCCAATATCGTGGGAAGGCGAGCCTTGCAGGGCTGAGGCGACTTACCCGGCTTTATAAACTCGTTGTTGTTATTGGCCGTTGGTCGATGATTGATGTGTTCATGATTTCCATTTTGGCGGCTGTTGTGCGCTTTGGCATTATGGCAAGTGTTGAGGCCGAGCCCGGTGTGGTCTTTTTTGCCATGGTGGTGGTATTAACTATTTTCGCAGCGGATTTGTATGACCCACGCTGCATGTGGGATGCCGCAGGGTATAATCAAGAATCGTTTGATCGCGCCTCGCAAAAAGGGGAAAGCGATAAACCGGCATTACAGGATATGGAGCCCGAAAAAGCGTGAGTGACGAGCAGCATAAGAAACATCCGGGCCATTGGCGTGATGTAGCCGGGGAGACCCGCCCAGCCCGCTTTTCCGTTCTTTGGATTATTCCTGTCATTGCGTTGGGCATATCAGGTTGGTTGGCATGGCAGCATTTTGCCACGATGGGCCCGCGTATTGTTATTTCCTTTGATGCCGCTGATGGCATTATCCCCGGCCAAACACAGGTGAAAAACAAGGCCGTCACCTTGGGTGTTGTGCAGTCTGTCACGCTAAGCCCAGACATGACCCATGCTGATGTTACCGTCCAAATGAGCGGTATCGATTCCCGCGCGTTAAATGAGCATACGCGCTTTTGGGTTGTAAGCCCGCGTATTAATGGGACGAGCATTACTGGGTTGGATACGCTCTTTTCCGGGGCTTATATTGCGATGGACCCCGGCGATCCAAAAGGGGGGCGGTATCAAAGCCATTTTCAGGGGTTGAAGAACCCTCCAGGTGTGCGGTCTGACCAGCCGGGGAGCATGTATTGGTTGGTCTCCTCCAAGCTGGACTCTCTTGGGCCGGGTGCGCCTATCTTCTACCGTGATCTGCAGGTAGGTGAGGTGCTGGGATATACTGTACCTCCCGGGGGTGAAGGTCCCTTGCTGTTGCGCGTGTTTGTTAAAGCCCCGTATGACCGTTATTTGCGGACCGATAGCCGTTTTTGGAATGTCTCTGGGATGCAGATTGGTTTTGGCCCCGGTGGGTTGAAGATTCGTTTGCAATCCATTCAAGCGTTGCTGTCTGGCGGTGTTGCCTTTGGGCGGCCTGATAAAGTGCAGGATGAGGATACACCTGTAGCGGCGTCTAATTCCGTGTTTCATCTTTATGAGACGCAGGATGACGCTGATAATGCCCGGTATCGGCACCGTGTACGGGTAGTTACTTATGTTGATGCAGCCGTTGGTGGGCTAACAGAAGGGAGCAAGGTCACCATGTTTGGCCTGCAAATTGGCCAAGTAACAGGTGTCCATCTGGAGCTGGGTAATAAATCCCATAATCCTCGCGTGCGTGTTGAGATGCAGTTAGAACCCGAACGTGTTGTTGGGGAAAGCGATGGCGACCCGAAGAATATGTCCCAATTATTGGGCGATTTTGTTGCAGAAGGGATGCGGGCTTCGGTCCAGAATGTCAGCTTCCTGACAGGGGAATCGATGATTGCCTTCACTTTTGTTCATGAGGCCGCCGGGAAGCCTGCCACTCTCTCTTTTGAAGGGGGAGTGGCTGTTATCCCCAGCGAACCGGGTGGTATGGATGGTATCCTTCAGTCTGTCTCCACGATTACGAATAAGATTTCTGCCATGCCGCTGACGCAAATAGGCGAGCATTTGAGCGACCTCTTAGCCCATAGTGATGAGCGAATCAGTAGCCCTGATACGGCGCGCTCTCTTACAGCTTTGCGGGCCTCTTTAGAGTCGTTGAATCATTTGCTGAGCCATGCAGACCAGAATCTCCCCGCGATTATGGAGAATCTCAATGGGGCTTTGGGCCAAGCAAAGACCCTGCTTGGGGCTTATGGAGGGGATACAGATGCCCGCCGAAATATTGAGGCCCTTATTGTACAACTGACGCGGATGTCCCATTCTTTCCAGATGCTAGCAGATTATCTGGACCGTCATCCTTCGTCCCTTATCGTTGGCCGGAAGCATTGATTTATGATGAAGTTTTCTCATATCCCCTCGCTCTTTTTGCGTAAGAAGGGGGGGCGTTTGGCCCTCCTCGGTGCGGTCTGCGTGGGAAGTGGTGTTATGCTTACCGCATGTAGTAGTGGGCCAACCGCCTATTATGTGCTGGCCCCTCAGGAGGGGGTGGTTGCACCCTCCCTTGTGGGGATGACAGTGCCGCAAGTGGTTGAGGTGCGGACGCCATCAGTAACGGCGCGGCTGGATAAAGATGGCATTGTGCAAGTAACACGCAACGCGCAGGACCACATCATCCCCGGTGCCGCATGGAGCGAGCCGCTTAATGAGATGATAGGCCATACGTTAGTTGCGAATCTGCGCCAACGCTTGCCGGGTCATATCGTGTTTTCACAAAATGAATCGGTAGCGGTAGGGCCAGGAGCCTTTGTGGAGTTAAGCCTCTCCCGGTTTGAGGAAGATGATGCAGACCATGCTATTATTAAAGGCGTGTTGTCAGCGCATCGCGTAGGGGCATCACCGGCAGAGGCGCGTGCGGTCCCAGTGCAATGGGTATCGTCTCAACCTGTAATGGGAGGGCAGGCTGCGTTGGTAGCTCGATTGGCAGAAGGGCTAGGGGCACTGTCAGACCAAACGATCCAGCTGTTATCTAGCTTGCCGCCTTCCACACGGTAAAAACTAACAGATCTAGCTTGGTATGTGATGAACCCTCTATGAATCATCTCGATTCGTAGAGGGTTTTAGGTAGATAGCTTAATAAAAAAGCCACCGCCCTTTAGGAGAAAGTGCAGGTGGCTTTTATAATGAGAAGAAAGACGGGTAAGCTTTCTTAGAGCTTCTCAACCTGATTATAATCAAGATCAACTGGGGTGGAGCGTCCAAAGATGGAGACGCTCACCTTCAAGCGTTGATTCTCTGTATCAATATCTTCAACACTGCCATTGAAGGAGGTGAAAGGCCCATCAGAGACGCGGACTTGTTCACCAATTTCAAAGCTGAGGCTGGAGCGTGGACGTTCCACACCTTCCTGTGCCTGCTGGAGGATGCGCTTAGCTTCTGCATTGCTAATCGGCGTTGGCTGATTATTACGCGTCCCCAAGAAGCCCGTTACTTTGGGCGTGTTCTTGACGAGATGCCACGCTTGGTCCGTCAGCTCCATTTTCACCAGCACATAGCCGGGGAAGAACTTCCGTTCAGCATTCACCTTGCGCCCACGGCGCACCTCCGTAACCTCCTCAGAAGGTACAAGAACCTCCTCAAACTGGTCACTCAAGCCCTTTTTATCGGCTTGCTCACGGATATGCTCGGCAATCTTTTTCTCGAAGCCTGAATAAACATGCACAACATACCAACGCTTTGCCATGATGTTTCTTTAGCCTCCGATACCCAAGATTTTACTGATTCCCAGACCAATCACTTGGTCCACGATAAAGAAGAAAATGCAGGTCGCAACGACCATTGCCAACACGGCACCCGTCGTCACAATAGTGTTGCGCCGTGTGGGCCATGTTACACGTTTGGCCTCGGCACGAACATCTGCAAAATATCTGCGAAGGCTGAATCCTTGGCCTTTCTGGGCCGGAGGCCTTTTCGGCGAAGTGCCTTTCGGCTTTGTGACCGACACCATTATCCTCAAATCGACTGCGGCCATCACAGCTTGCCTCATTGTAAGGCAAGCGGTTCAGGCAGGGTATGACGTGGCAGGGGTGGAGGGTCTCGAACCCGCAACCTCCGGTTTTGGAGACCGGCGCTCTAGCCAATTGAGCTACACCCCTTCAGGGTCGAATCGACCTTAACCATCCTTCCATGCGGTTGGATGATGGGCAGGAAAAGATAACGAGAACGCTATAAAGTCAAGAGCTATCTCCATGAAAATTAGCATGAAAATAGAAAAACTTTATTATTTCCTTCTTATGGGAGAATCTCTTGCATAGAAGAAGCGGGATGAGCTATAAGCCCCAGCGCATCGAGCGGGCGTAGCATAATGGCTAATGCAGTAGCCTTCCAAGCTTCTGATGAGGGTTCGATTCCCTTCGCCCGCTCCAGCATTTCCTCATAAACTATAAATTCAGTGCCGCTATGCTTCCTGTGCAAGGGCAGCTTTTGCAGCAAGATGATATGGCCTTCTCTCAGCAGGGTTTTGAGGGGGGCTGTTTTCCTATTTATCTACGCTTTTCCTTCTGCGTTGTACGCAGGTCTTATTGTTGCAATAACAGCTTTATTTCAGGGGGTTGTTAGGCCGTATTGCCTTTTTGCGTTCCCTTAAAAGGATAGATTTTTTCTCTCATAAGATGAGGCGATAAAGAGGGGGTAAATCGCTGTGTCCTAGAGGGTATCTTACCCCTTCATGAGGGGGCATAGCGGGGTAGGGCGCGTAGTTGCGTTGGCGGTAAAGGCCGTGTTAGTGGTTATGAACGAAACGCTGACCGGGTTCCGGTTCTAGGAGGGGTCATATCGTATGGCATCGTCTTGGGGCGTACCGGTCAGGGGGCTGGGAAACTGGCCAACAAGCAGAACCTCATGAAGACGGAATGAGCCCGTGACGGTTGCACAGGATAAGCAGGTCAGAACGCCCGGAGAAGTGGCGCAGCGTTATGCAAAGGCCTTTGAGGATTATCTCTCGGACAGCAGACAAGATACAGCGGATGTCCTGAAGCAGGTGGGCTTATTGCGTGATGCAATTGCTCAATGTGAGGATCTCCGTATCGCATTGGCTGACCCTCGGCTTGACCTTAGGCAGGCAGAAGGTGTGGTGAAGGCCCTTGTCTCAGCTTTAGGGTTGGGGGACGCAGTACGCCGCTTTGTCGGTTTTATCGCACGGCAACGCCGTCTTGCGGGCTTAGATGAGATTCTCTACGCCGTTCTTCTCTTAGACGCACAACAGCGCGGAGAAGTACCCGTAGAAGTAACGACAGCACAACCTCTGGATGATGGCCAACGCGAAGCTCTTCGCGCCGGTCTCCAGCAGGCTGGCTATAACAATGTCGCTATAACCGAGCGTGTCGATCAATCCCTTTTAGGGGGTATGACGGTGCGTGTTGGTTCTGTTCTTTTTGATACATCGATCGCCGGGCGTCTGGCCCGTCTGCAGAACGCCATGAAGGGAGCCGCGTGATGGATATCCGTCCCGCCGAGATTTCAGAAATCCTCAAGCAGCAAATCGCGTCTTTCGATCAGCCTGAAGCCGTGTCAGAGACGGGTACCGTTCTCTCCATTGGGGATGGTATTGCTCGTGTCTATGGTCTGACCAATGTGCAGGCCGGTGAGATGGTTGAGTTTGAGGGGAGTGGCGTGCGTGGCATGGCCCTCAACCTTGAGAATGATAGCGTGGGTGTCGTTGTTTTTGGTGATGGCGATGACATCAGCGAGGGTGATACCGTCCTGCGGACGGGTAAAGTGGTGGAGGTCCCCGTTGGTAAGGGGCTTCTAGGGCGCGTTGTGGATGCGTTGGGGAACCCAATTGATGGTCGTGGCCCCATTAAGGATGATATTGAATATCGCCGCGCTGATGTCCGCGCCCCAGGCATTATGCCTCGCCAGTCTGTTAGCGAGCCTATGCAGACAGGGATTAAAGCCATTGATGCGCTTGTGCCTATCGGGCGTGGCCAGCGTGAGCTTGTGATTGGTGACCGCCAGACAGGTAAAACCGCCATTCTGGTTGATACAATCATCGCTCAGAAAGCTGTAAACTCCGAGGGTGACCCTAAAAAGACGCTCTATTGTATTTATGTTGCTATCGGGCAGAAGCGTTCCACAGTGGCAAACCTCGTGCGTAAGCTGACAGAAGCCGGGGCGATGGAATACTCCATCGTTGTGGCCGCGACAGCCTCCGATGCCGCACCAATGCAGTATCTCGCCCCTTATTCTGCCTCGGCTATGGGTGAGTATTTCCGCGATAATGGCATGCACTCCCTGCTTTGCTATGATGACCTTTCCAAGCAGGCTGTTGCTTATCGTCAAATGTCCTTGCTTCTGCGCCGTCCGCCGGGGCGTGAGGCGTTCCCCGGGGATGTGTTCTATCTCCATTCCCGCCTTTTGGAGCGTTCCGCCAAGATGTCCGATAAATGCGGTGGCGGTTCCATGACAGGTCTGCCGGTGATTGAGACGCAAGCCGGTGATACATCCGCTTACATTCCTACCAATGTGATTTCCATCACCGATGGGCAGATCTTCTTGGAGACAGACCTGTTCTATAAAGGGATTCGTCCTGCTGTGAATGTTGGTGGGTCCGTGTCCCGTGTGGGATCGGCAGCGCAAATTAAGGCGATGAAGCAGGTTGCTGGGAGCATCAAGCTAGAGCTAGCTCAGTATCGTGAGATGGCCTCTTTTGCTCAGTTTGCTTCTGACCTCGACCCTGCTACGCGCCGTCAGCTAGACCGTGGTGCCCGATTGGTGGAGCTGCTCAAACAGCCAGAAACTGCGCCACTCTCCGCTGCTGAGCAAGTGGTGGTGTTGTACGCTGGTACGCATGGTTATTTGGACTCTGTTGCCGTGAACCAAGTGACCTCTTATGAGGCTTCCCTTCTGGAGGAAGTCCGCCGTAGCGGTAAGGACCTCTTGGAGAAGATTCATACAGAGAAGCAGCTCACACCGGAGAGCGAGGGCGCGTTGAAGTCCTTGCTAGACGCTTTCGGCAAACGGTTTACGGCCTGAGGATTTAGGTCATGGCTTCAATGAAGGAACTGCGCGGGAGGATTGCCGGGGTTAAATCAACCCGGAAGATTACCAGCGCAATGAAAATGGTCGCCGCCTCGAAATTGAGGCGCGTCCAAAATCAAACCGAAGCAGCCCGCCCTTATGCCGATACAATGCGGCGTATGATGGGTGAGTTAGCCGCGGCCTCTCAGGGGATGGACCCCTCTACTCTGCCTCCGCTACTAGCGGGGACAGGTAAGGATAATGTGCATCTCCTCGTGGTTGTGACGTCCGATCGTGGTTTGGCGGGTGGCTTTAATGCCAATATCATCCGTCTCGCCCGGCAGGAGATTGCAGCTTTGCAAGCTGAGGGGCGCACAGTGCGTTTGCTCACAGTCGGGCGTAAGGGGACGGATGTTTTTCAGCGTTACTACCCCGACCTCATTGTAGAGTCGCTTCATAACGATGCCAGCACTCAAAAAACGGCCTATGCCTTGGCTCAGAAATTGGCCAAAAAGGTTACGGAGATGGTCGAGGCTGGGGAGATTGACGCCTGCGCACTCATGCGGAATCGCTTTGTGAATGCGATGACACAAGATGCGGAGAAGCTTGGTCTCGTTCCGCTTCCCGTGGTGGAAAATGATGGTGCCGCCGCTAATAAGCGGGAGGATGGTGCCATTTATGAGTTTGAGCCTGATGGCCACGGGTTGCTTGCGCAGCTTCTACCGCGCAATCTGGAAGTACAGTTCTATTCTGGACTTTTAGAGAGTGCCGCTGGCGAGCAAGGGGCTCGTATGACGGCTATGGATAATGCTAGCCGTAATGCGAGCAAGGCTATCGAGCGTCTGTCACTTACATATAACCGTACGCGGCAGGCCAACATTACTAATGAGCTGATCGAAATTATTTCCGGCGCGGAAGCCGTCTGAGATCATGCAGGAGAGAAATCTGATGTCTGAGGGAATCAACCGCTCTGCTGACCATGCCGGCGTAGGTGTCGGACGGATCACCCAGATTCGTGGACCTGTGGTGGATGTTCAGTTTACGGACAAGCTACCCCATATTCTGAATGCACTTCATGTGAAGAATGGTGACCAAACCATTATTCTGGAAGTCGCGCAGGAAATTGGTGAGCATCAAGTTCGCTGTATCGCTATGGAGGGGACCGATGGTCTCACCCGCGGGGCAGAGGTAACCGATACAGGGGAGCAGATTACTGTTCCTGTTGGGCCAGCAACATTAGGCCGTATCCTGAACGTTGTTGGTGAGCCTGTCGATGAGCGCGGCCCGGTTAAGACGGACCAACGCTTTCCGATTCATCGCCCTGCCCCATCTTTTGAGGAGCAAGCCGCCAATACGGAGATTCTCGTAACGGGGATTAAAGTGATCGATCTTCTCTGCCCTTATCTGAAGGGTGGTAAGATTGGCCTTTTCGGTGGCGCTGGTGTTGGTAAGACCGTTATTATTCAGGAGCTTATCAATAACATTGCTAAGGCGCATGGTGGTGTGTCTGTGTTCGCCGGTGTGGGTGAGCGCACGCGTGAAGGGAACGACCTGTATTACGAGATGCAGGGTGCAGGCGTTATCAAGCTTGATAAAAATGGCGGTGATGGCGGCTCCAAAGTGGCCCTTGTCTATGGGCAGATGAATGAGCCACCCGGTGCCCGTGCGCGCGTTGCTTTGACGGGCCTTTCTGTCGCGGAATATTTCCGTGATGTGGAAGGGCAAGATGTTCTCTTCTTCGTGGATAATATCTTCCGTTTCACACAGGCCGGTTCTGAGGTGTCTGCTCTGTTAGGGCGTATTCCTTCCGCCGTGGGGTATCAGCCTACCTTGGCAACAGAGATGGGCGCATTGCAGGAGCGCATTACCTCTACAAAGAAGGGATCCATTACGTCCGTTCAGGCTGTGTACGTCCCTGCGGATGACTTGACTGACCCGGCTCCTGCCGCGACCTTCGCCCACTTGGATGCAACAACGGTGCTTAACCGTTCCATCGCTGAGATGGGGATTTATCCAGCTGTTGATCCTCTGGATTCCACCTCTCGCTCTTTGGATCCTAAGATTGTGGGGGAGGAGCATTACGAAGTCGCACGCGCTGTGCAAAGCACGCTTCAGAACTACAAAGAATTGCAGGATATTATTGCAATTTTGGGTATGGATGAGCTTTCTGAAGAAGATAAGCTTATCGTTGGTCGCGCACGGCGTATCCAGCGTTTCTTGTCTCAGCCTTTCCATGTTGCTGAGGTCTTTACGGGCTCTCCGGGGAAGCTGGTCGCTCTGGAAGATACAGTGCGGTCCTTTAAGGCTGTTGTGAATGGTGAGTGTGACGATTTGCCAGAAGGTGCCTTCTACATGGTTGGTTCCATCGAGGAAGCTAAGCTTAAAGCCGAGAAGATGAAGCAGGAGGGTTGATCCATGCCGCTTCGCACCGAGATTGTGAGTCCGGAGAAACGCTATACCGACCGTGAGGTCGATATGGTGGTTGTTCCGGGGACTGAGGGGGACATTGCGGCCATGCCAGGCCGCGCCCCATTGATGTTGCAGCTCCGTGGTGGGGTTGTCACCTTGTATCAGGATGGCAAGGTTCTGGAGCGTTGCTTCGTTGGGGGTGGTTTTGTCGATATGACAGCAGACCACTGCACGATTCTCGCCGATTCGGTGCGCGCTTTGGAGGACCTCTCCATTGATGATGCTCGTCAGACGCTTAATGAGCTAAAAAGCCAATGGACAAGCGTTGGGCCTGATGAAGTCGAGCTTCGCGAGAGCTTGAGTCGCCAGATTCAGATTGTCCGTGCTGAGATTGAAGTGGCTCAAAAAGTCCAACAACATGACCTCAAGGCTCTTTAAGCTTAGAGAGTGCGTGATTTAAGAGAATGCCGTCTCCTGTGAAGGAGGCGGCTTTTTTTATGTTCAGGCTCACAGGGATTTTGTTTTTAGGAATGGCATTGGGTGATTTGTGAGGGGGAGTGATCTTTTAATAATTGGCTGTTTTCTGCGTTTTTTGAAGGTTATGTGAAGAAACTTTGAGAAAGTTTAAGGAATCGGGTTGCGTGGGTTTTGTGGTGTGGGTATAAGGCGCTCTACCGGCGGCGCTGGGGCGGGAGTTCTGGGGTTGTTTGGGTGGTCATTGAGAATTGAATATTGGTTAATAAGTAGAGACTGGAAGGGAT
>NZ_WNIF01000011.1:0-10373 GCF_009725845.1 Bombella sp. ESL0378
TTTTAGGAAGCATGGTATGGGGGTTAGCTTTTAATGCGCTCCCTACTTATGCAGCACCTGTTGGTGCGGTAGCGACAGCGGCGGCTAGTGATGGGGCGAAGACCTCTCCGATGGTGATGTCCGGTACTGCGGGGGAATGGGGGTATCGTTGTCTATTTCCCCCGACTAATCCGGCAGCGGGGCCGCAATTCTGTTTGATGCAGCAAAGCCTAATGATGCAGGGAGAGAGCGGTAAAGCCGAGCCTCTAGGCGCAGTCATCCTCGCTCGCGCGACTGAAAATACGGTAAGTACGCCTCTCTCCAGCCGGCCGTGGCGGATGACAGTTGTGGTGCCGCTGGCTTTCTCTTTATTAACCCAACCGCGCCTCGCTCTGGATGGCAATAGCCCTATTACTCTGCGTTGGCAATCTTGTGTGTCTACAGGCTGTATGGCCTCGCTGGATCTGACTACAGCGCAGGTTGCGGAGTTCAGAGCAGGTAAGAACGGGCATATTATGGTGGATAAGGTAGTGGGTGGTACGTTGACCATCAATTTCGTCATGGATGGCGCCGTTGCCGCATTGGGCCAGCTTGAAAGCTGGATCCATCAGTCCCCGTTTCGCCGTTAAGACATCGGGGAGCAGGGAGAGGGTTAGCCTCGTCTGGTCGCTTTGAGGTGGCCGGTCCCATTTATAATTATGTATCATGATTGTGGCAAATTACAGGGCCTGCGGGTCGCTATAAAGCGATGGATGCTGCCTGCGAGAGAGGATCGAAAAGGACGGGTATGTCTTTTCCTCTGGGGCATCCTCCTGGTTGTGTTATTGTCTAGTCTGACGGAGCCTGGGCGGGCAGAACCTTCAACACCGCCTGTGCTACCTGGCTTACCTGCTGGGCCGGGTTCGGCTCAGGATCAGTTTCAGCGGTTTCGTCAGCATCAGCAGCAGCTAGATTCCCTGCCTCCTCCTACGGCTAATGTGCAGATAGCCCCACAGCCAACGCCGCAAGATGCGTCCCCGGCCTGCATGGTCATTCATAAGATAAATATAAATGGAGCTCAGCATCTCCCTGCTGGAGAGCTTAAACATATCGCCACTGAGTATGAGGGGCGATGCCTTGCGGTAAAAGACCTCAATGCCCTGCTAAATCAGTTGAATGCGGCCTATGTAAAGCATGGCTACATCACCTCTCGCGCTTATCTGCCGGAGCAGACATTAAGCAGCGGTACGCTTACCGTCACGGTGGTGGAGGGGCAGCTTGAGGGGGTGGATATACAGGGTCGGGCACGGCGGTTAGTTGATGTCATGGCCTTCCCTGGGCTGAAGGGCCATATTCTCAATCTGCGCGACCTTGAGGAAGGTGTGGAGCAGATGAACCGCCTGCCCCATTTTGGCGCACAGATGAAGATTAGCCCCGGTACGAAGCCCGGTACGTCCCGCGTGACGGTCAATGCGCCGGAGCAGAACATCCTGCATGGTCAGCTCTGGGCGGATAATAACGGCCAGAAGGCGACAGGCCGAGTGGTTGGTCATGCGCTGCTGAGTGCGGAGAACCCGCTGGGTTTGTTAGATATGTGGTCGGTAGAATATGACCATTCTCTACGCGGGCCGGATCATGGGGCACGAGGTACGTCCTTCCTCTCAGCGAATGGGTCAATTCCCTTTGGATATTGGACATTTTTTGGTTCGTGGTGGCAGTCGCAGGATGCTTATCCACTTTTAGCGGGAACGGATATTTATCACCTTACTGGCTCAAGAATGGACTGGCAGCTCGGGCTTTCTCGTACGCTATGGCGGAATAATACGGGCGTGACTACTGCGCAGGTTTCTTTTGAGCGCAAAAGCTTCGGTTCGCAGGTAGATCATACCAATGTTTGGAGCCAGAGCGGGCGGCAAGCTTACGTAAATGCCAATATTAGTGAATCTCTCCATATCTGGGGGAGTAGCTGGTATATTACAGGCGGGGTGAAGATTGGCATAGACGGAGCGGGGAGTTGGAATTACTACGCCCATCCCGCCTGGAATGAGCCACATCGTGCCTATGTAAAGCCCATGCTGGATATTGATGGTTATGTGCCTTTTGCTGCGCGCTGGCTCTGGCATACCACCATGCATGGGGAGGTTAGCTCTCATGATCAGAACCCGACCAATGAGTTGCAAGTAGGCGGCCCATATACGGTACGCGGTTTTCTGGAGCAGGCGTTTGTCGGCAATAATGGCGGGTACATGCGTAATGACCTCTCCTTTTCACCGGAGACGGATACGCTGAGATGTGGCCCTTACACTGGGTTTTGTCGCGCTTTCTTCAAAGGAGTGCAGTTTTACGGCGCGCTGGATTTTGGCGTGGTGCGCGCCGGCTTTGCCTCGCGTGCGACCCCAGCGGTGTTGAAAGGCGGCGAGATGGCGGGGGTAGGGCTTGGCATCCGTAAGGCAAGCGGGGTGCTCTTTTGGGATGTGATGCTGACCCATGCCATCGCCCGTGGTCCGCTCCCTGCTGAGGGGCTGATTACCTTCTTCAGTGCTGGGATACGGATGTGAGTGAGATGATAGAGAATCAAAAGGTACATGATGACATGGTAGGGCCTTCCCTGTTCCAGCGGATTGTGAATCTCTTTTGTGCCTCTGTGCTGCTCATGGCCTCAACGGCCACACAGGCATTAGCCCAGCAAGCCCCACCGCAGATTGTGGTGGACCCGGCTGGCCATGGTCCCCATCCCGTGCTGGATAAGACCCAAAACGGACTTGACCAGATCAATATCATCCAGCCCAACGGGGCGGGTGTGTCTCATAATATGTTCCGTGCCTATGGGGTGCCTCAGCGTGGTGTAATCCTTAATAATGCTACTCATGATACTCAAACGAAGATAGGCGGTGTGGTGTTGGGTAATACCCAACTGCACGGCCATGCGGCGGGGCTGATCCTTAATGAGGTGACAGGCCCACTGCCCAGCCAGATATTGGGTTATACCGAGGTGGCAGGGAAGCAGGCTGCGGTGGTGATTGCTAACCCGAACGGGCTAACCTGCAATGGCTGTGGCTTTATCAATACGTCTCGTGTCACGTTGGCTACGGGTCATCCAGAGCTGAATAGTCAGGGCGGGTTACAGGCTTTTACCATTGCGGGCGGTACGGTGCATTTCGGGGCGCAGGGGGCTGATTTTGCCACTGTGCCAGTGTTAGACATCTTATCGCGGCGCGTGAAGATTGACGGGCAGGTTAATGCACAGCGGGCTAACCTTGTGCTGGGGCGTAATCATGTAGCTTATGGCAGCAATGCCGTTACACCCTTGGCGGATGATGGGCGCAAAAAGCCGGAATTAGCTGTTGATACTGCTGCGTTAGGCGGGTTGTACGCCAATAGCATCTATATGATCGTTAATGAGGCCGGGGCTGGTGTACGGGTGGATGGCACCATGGCCGCTAATGCCGGTGATATGCATTTGGATGGGCGGGGTAATCTTGTTCTTAATGGCACTATGGCGGCTTCTGGGAATGTGGTGGCGCATCAGACAGGGCCTATCCAGCTTGGCGCACAAGGGCACGTTTATGCCGGGGAGCAGGCGGAGATTCATAGCCAAGATGGGCTAGAGAATGCCGGTCACATTGCTACACAGAACGGTACGTTGAGCCTGCATACAGAGGGCGTGCTGAATAATAAGGGCATTATTTATAGTCAGAATGGTGCGGCCCATCTTCATGGGCATGACATTACCAATAGCGGGCAAATCATTACCGGACAGGATGCTTTGCATCTAGAGGCTGAGCAGCTCACGAATAAAGGCGGGTTGATTTACGGTAATGGAGGGGTTGAGGCGGTTATAGGTCGGCAGATTGATAACCGACAGGGTGTGATACAGGCAAATGCGGGAGACCTGCATTTAGCCACAGCTCAGCTTCTGAATGACGGGGGCGGGTTGGTGGCACTCTCCCCCACTCATGGGTTGGTGATTGACCGGGGAGGTGATGGTACTTCCTCTGCCTCTGCGCGCGACAGCCTGACAGATTTTCAGAATGGCCAAGGGCTTGTGGAGAGTGCGGGGGACCTTCGCCTTGCTGTTACGGGGTTGAACGGCTTGGATCAGCTCATAGCGGGACGGGACCTTACTGTTACGACTGCTTCTTTGGTTGGGCGTGAGGTTTTGCAGGCTGGGCGTAATGTGGATGTCAGCTTGCCGGGGGCTTATAGCATCGCTCAGGGAGGGGGGATTCTCGCGGGGGGAGGTATTCAGCTCACGGCGGGTAGCGTGAGCAATGATGGCGCGCTTTCCGCTCAGGGAGGGGCACTGTCTGTTACGAGTGGGGGAGACCTGCGCAATACGGGGGTGATGGAAGGGGCCAGCGGGGTACGGTTGACCCTACCGGGCACCTTGACGAATAGCGAGGGGGCCATCCTTGCTGATAATGGTAGTATTGCCCTTAGTGGGCCGAATGGTCGGGCTATGGCAGGGCTTTACAATCAATCCGGCCAGATTACCGCCTCTGGGGCTACGAGTGACCTTGTTATTTTGGCGGATCAGCTGAGCAATACTATCCTTAAAGGCACGCAGGTTGCACAATCCCGCCATACCTTCTGGAGCCAGGGCCGGGGTGATGGGGATGCGGATATTGCTGTCCCTCAGGGCCTGTTGAACGCCCAAGGGACACAGGGGACGGGTTATGTGCGGTTGTTGGTTTCGCATAAACATCCCCGTGGGCGTCGTGGGGCTGCCCATGCCTATGAGGAAGAAACCCATACGAGTGCCAAGAGTGCCGAGCCTCTGCTCTCAGCGGGGCAGGACCTATTAATTACCAGTGCAGGCGGCATCCTTAATGATGGGGGTCATCTGGCGGCTGGGCGTGATGTTGCTCTTAGTGGTGGGGCTCTCAATAATATTGGCTATCAGAACGAGCGGCGGTTTTTCCTTTCTTGTGATGACCATGCAGGTTGTAGCTGGGATAGTAGCCATGCCGACCCAGCTTTTACCGGATCTACCCCCGGTGGCAAGAAAGGTTACCGGCCGCCGGCGCAGCAATGGGGGCCGACAGTCCAACTTCCCGGCGTGCAGGGCAGTATTACGGCAGGCCGTACTATAACGGGAGATTTCACTGGGGCGATTAATAACAGCACAAAGATTGCCCATGCTACGGCCCCTCTCTCTGGCCATAGTGCCGTGTCATTACCTGGCCTGCAAAGTGATAAGCTGACCCCGGTTCGTCCCGCTGATGCCGCAAAAGCCCATAACCTTACCTCTCTCCCGGGTTTTAATAGTGGCGATAGACCTACCCAAACCTTGCCTTCCGCAGGGATTAGCGGGGTGTTGGATAGTCTTTCTGCTGGGCATACGCTTTTTGTGCCTAATCGTTCTCCTTCTGTGCATTATCTTTTGGAGACGAACCCTCGTTACGCAAGCTTTGCGGGCCTTCATAGCTCGGATTATCTGTTGGGGCGTCTTGGTCATTCCATGGGGGATTATCGTTTCCTCGGGGATGGTGGGTTTGATGCCCGCTATATCCAGCAGCAGATTGTCTCGGCTACGGGGCAGGTCTTTTTGGGCGGTACGTACCAGACAGCCGACCAACAGATGCACAGTTTGTTGGATAATGCGGCCAATCAGGCCAAGGAGCTTGGTTTAACCTTCGGTGTGGCCTTAACCCCGGAGCAACAGGAGAAGCTGACACATAGCATCGTCTGGTATGTGCCTGTTAATGTAGATGGCCAGATGGTGTTGGCCCCTAAACTCTATCTCGCCCCCGGGGAGGAGCAGCTTGCTTCTGGTGGGGTGATAGCCGCTAAGACGATTACGCTTTCGGCAAATGAGGTGACCAATAGTGGGCTGATTACTGCTCAAGATGGGTTGGGTATTACCGCGATAGCAGGTGATTTAGCCAATCTGGGGGGCAGTATTAGCGGTAATGATGTGGCCTTGGCTGCCCTGCATGGCAATCTGCGCAATGAGAGCGTGCTAAACCAGCAGCGCATTGTAGGCGGTATGCAGGATGAGATGGTCCAGCAAGGCAGTATCCTCGCCCGTGGTAAGGCGCAGTTGCAGGCGGGGCAGGACATCACCTTCAAGGCGGGCAATTTGAACGCTGATGGGGATATTAGCCTCGTAGCGGGGCGTGACGTTACCTTAGGTAGCTTGACGACCCGCGGTGCGGGTGGGGTGAGGAGACATCATTTCACGCAGACGGGCAGTTTTGTGAAGAATTATGGCTCTAGCGTGATGGGCAACGGGGCGGTGGAGGTTGCAGCCTTGGGGGGCGACCTTACCCTAGCTGGTTCTGGCGTGATGGCTGGCAAAGATGCGCTTTTGCAAGCAAAGGGTAATCTAGCTCTTAACGCCGTAACGGACGAGCAACACAGCTATAGCCAGAGCGTCAGCCATAGCTTGTTCCGTAAAAAGACTATCGTCCAGAGTTCTGACAGTACGAATGAGGTTGGTAGCCTTGTCGTAGCGAATGATAATGCTGTGCTGAAATCTGGTGCGGATATGGCCATCAAGGGTACGGTGAGCGGCAGTCAGAATGCAGCACTAACCGCCGGTGGTGCACTGAGCATTGATGCACTGAAGGATACGGCAGCATCTTATTATCAGAAGAAGAAAAGCGGGTTTTCTTTTCATATTTCCAGTGGGAAGACCTCCATCGGTTATGGCAAGTCCCGTACGATACAGACAGCCGGAGGTACAAGCTGGGCAGCGAGTTCCGTTAGTGCTGGTTCGGGCGATTTAGTTCTTCAGGCGAAGAGTAGAGCCGCTATCACGGGTTCTATGATCAATGCCGGGCATGATGTCAGTATTGATGCGTCCTCTGTGGCCTTCAAGGCTGTGGAACAAACTCTGAAACAAACACAGGGCCAAAGAAGTTTTTCTATTGGCGTATCAGCCGGTCTCTCCTCTGATTCGGTTGTGGGACAGATTGTGCAGGCTGCTCTTGCCGCGGGTAAAGCGAAGGGCAAGGGTAGTGCCATGGTGGCCGGAATGGAGGGCGCCCAGGCTGCCTATACGGCTGTAAAGGGGCTGGCGGAGGGAATGGCCCTGATCGGCGTACAGGCGGATATTGGCTTTAAGAAAACAAAAAGTGATTCCAAACAGGATCAGAGCAATGTCATCGGCAGTATGGCCTATGCAGGCAATCAGCTCTCGGTAGTGGCGAGCGGCAATCAGCCTGGTTATGCCGGTGATGGAGTTATCAGCGCGATTGCTGCAAAACTGGAGGCTAAGGATATCAGCCTTGATGCCCAAAAGGATATAGACCTTGAAGCGGGTTGGAACCGCTCTCATTCGGAAATGCGGCGCTCTGAAACAGGAGCGTCTGTTGGGGTCAAATACGATATTGGCGGTGCTCAGAGTGGTTTGAGTGTGGAGGCTTCTGCCCAGCATCAAAGTCAGCGTCAGGAAAGCAATCAGGCGACGGCGGTTGATACAACGCTGCATGCTAGCAATAGTGTTACATTGAAGGCTCATGACAGCACCATCCTGCGCGGGGCGGAAGTACGCGGCAGGCGCGTGGACGTAAAGACAGGCCAGTTGACCATCACTAGTTTGCAGAACACTTCTGACTTCAAGAGTGTGACAACGGCCATTAGTGGAGGTGTGAGCATTCCCATCCCGGGGATGGGCGCGGGAATGGCTAGTGGTAACGCGAGCTACCAGCATCAAAAATTAGTGGACCAGTATGCGTCCACCGGACAGTTTCTCTCAGGGATTTATGCTGGTGATGAAGGGGTCGGTGTTGATGTTGCAGGTAACACGAGCCTAACAGCCGGAGTGATTACCAGCACGGCAGATAAAGCGAAAAACCATATTACGACCGGAAGCCTAACAAGCAGGAATCTTGAAAATATCTCTCGCTGGAAGTTGGAGAGTGAGGGATTCCAGGTCGGTTTGGGCGGAGCGGGGCAGGGTAACACGACCAGCTGGCTTGGGCAGGTTGGCCAGGCCATGGCGGCAAATTCGATGTCGATGCTGGGTGGTGGACGGGACTACAATAAAAGTAGCATTAGTCGCTCGGCCATTAGCGATAATATTACTATCAATACAACCCGCCTAAGCGGTGATTTGAGTCGGGATACCGCTCATGCCAACGGCGCTTTTGCCAATAAGTTTAATGCGCAGAAACTCCAGAATCAGATGCAAGCGCAAAGCTTGGGTACCCAGCTTGTGGGGGAGGTTGTTGGTAGTGCGTTTGAGGCAATTGACGATGCTCGGGCACCAGCACGTCGTGAAAATGGAGATAAGTCGGCACAGCAAAAAAGTTCTAGCAGCACAGGGCTTTTCTCTGAGGATGGCGTGTTTTCTGGGGAGAATATCGCCCGTAGTCTGATTGAGGCAGGCGGAACTGCAGGAGTTGCTGCGCTGACGGGGGGCAATGTCGGGGCAGTTGGGCTGGGAACATTAACAGGCAAAGCGTTTGCCATGGGGATACGTCCTCTGGCGGAAGCAGCTGCTTCTGGTCTGGCGGGAGGGAATAGGACGTTACACGACAGTCTTGCCCACCTGATTGAGAGTGCGGCGGCCTCGGCTGGTGGAGCAGTTGGTGGCTTGGTGGCTGGTGGTGGCAGTGCCTCTGTCAATGCGCTTAATGGTGCTGCTGCAGCAGGCGCGATTGAGCAATATAACGATCAGGCTCATGAGAAAAAAAGAGAGGAAGAGGAAAAAAGGCGGGAGGAGCAGGAGAGAGGTGTTGAGGCACATGGTGTAGAGAATATACATGTCACAGCTCCGCGGCGTCATAAGCTAATGAGTGAGGACGAATATCATGTTGCCTCTGCCGTTCTTGGGGGGATTGGTCTGTTGCCGATTCCGGGTCTGGGTGAGGCTACTGCCGTTCTCGCTGTTGGGCTTGATGTGGTAACTGGCCATTATTCGAATATACTTCCCGACGCTCTAGGTGTTGTTCCAGTCTTGCATGAGGTAAAAAGCGCAACGAAAGCAGTAGAATTTGGAGTAATTTTTGGGGAAAAAGTTGCGTCCAAAGTTGAGCGTTTTTTAGGATTAGGGCGTGAAGAGCCTGCCTTGGGGTATGCAGGTCAGACTTTGTCTGAGGTGCGTGGTGCAGAGGAAGGTAATAACGAGAATGCTGTTTACAGCATACGACAGGACAGAGAGTCGAATGCGGAAGCAGGTGGAATAAGAGGGGCGAGAGGTGGAGGTAGTGAAAGAGAGACAGATAGTGTTCATAATATTGAAGAATTAATGGAGCGTCCTGGGTTTGGAGAAACATTGAAAAAGAATTCCACGAAAACGGGCAGACAGTATAATGGTTCTAATATTTATAGGGCTGATAAAAAAATTAAAGATGAGAATGGGGTTACGATTCTAAAAAAAGGCGATCAGTTTTATCTTGATTCCCTTCATCAAGATCATTTAGAAGTTTTTTCGAAGAAAGGAGATTTAGAAAATGTTCTTAATCTAGATGGAAGTGTGAATGGAGATAAGTTTCAAAAAGCTTTTCAGGATAATAGAAAGTTAAGAAAATGATGCATAAATTAGTTGAATATATAATTTGTAGAGCAAGGGATAAAGATATTTCTGAGGGGCTTATGGATTCTTTCTCCTCTTTTGGGGATGAGATGAAGCAATCTATTATTTTTTTTAAGGAAATTAATAAAATAAGTGATTGGTATGCTGTAGATGATTTGCTTTCGCCAGTAGTTAAATTTGCCTCTAATTTATCAAGGGTAATAAGTTTTTATGGAGAACTGCATGATGCTATTCAGCATTTATTAGATATTCATGAAAATGACTCTTCATCCTATGAGGTAAATTTTGGTGAATTGTATAAAAATATTTTATTTGAAGATAATAAGAATCTTGATGTTATCTGTTTTCAGAAGGAGTTGGAGATTTTTTATGGCAAACTTTCTTCATGCAGGAATAGTTCATTTTTGAAGAATTTTATCTTTTTGGAGGATGAATTTACATCTTTTTACAAAAAAGAAAAAGATCTTCAGATGGCAATTAATGTATTATTCTCAGAGGAAGCAAAACATAGTGATTTTTATGATGTCCCCTTTTTGTATAATATTAATTTTTTCCTCATTAGGGTAAGGGATTTTCTTCTTTCATGCCGGATTTCCATATGTTCTTTAGAAGAATATATGTAATTCATCGATTATGTTATTGGACATCTAAGTTTTTCAATATTATTGACACGTTTAAATCTGAGCGTAGGTGTGGTGTTGGTATTGGCGTATCTTCGGGAGCTTTTAATGTTGTGGAATAGACGTTGAAATAAATACAAAATCAAAGCAATGTTATTAGCGGCCTCGGCTGGTGTGGGGGGGCGGCTCTTTTTGTTAAGGTGTTTAACGGAGTTGCTGCCGTGAATGTAAATAAGCTTCAAAGAGCTGCTTTGGGGAGGAGAAGGTTAGGGAAATGATGTATAAATTCGTTAGACATATAATCTTTAGAG
>NZ_WNIF01000012.1:0-10019 GCF_009725845.1 Bombella sp. ESL0378
GACATGCAGACAAAAAATCACTTACCCTAATGAGGAAAAAATTAATATTTAACAAAAAGGGAACGTCATAAAATTCACTATGCTTTGCTTTTTCTGAAAAAAATACATTAATTGCCATCTGAAGATCTTTTTCTTTCTTGTAAAAAGATGTAAATTCATCCTCCAAAAAGATAAAATTCTTCAAAAATGAACTATTCCTGCATGAAGAAAGTTTACCATAAAAAATCTCCAATTCCTTTTGAAAACAGATGATGTCAAGGTTTTTATTGTCTTCAAATAAAATATTTTTATACAATTCACCAAAATTTACCTCATAGGATGAAGAGTCATTTTCATGAATATCTAACACATCCTGAATAGCATCATAAAGCAACCCATAGAAATTCATTACCCTTGCTAGACTAGAAACAAATTTAACTACTGGAGAAACCAAATTATCTACAGCATACCAATCACTTATTTTATTAAGTTCCCTAAAAAGAGTAATAGATTGCTTCATCTCATCCCCAAAAGAGGAGAAAGAATCCATGAGCCCCTCAGAAATATCTTTATCCCTTGCTCTACAAATTACATATTTAACCAATTTATGCATCATTTCCCTAACCTTCTCCTCCCCAAAGCAGCTCTTTGAAGCTTATTTACATTCACGGCAGCAATTCCGTTAAATACATTAACAAAAGGCTCTGCCCCCACACCGGCCGAAATCGCCAATAACATAATCGATGAATTACATATATTCTTCTAAAGAGCATACGGAAATCTGACATGCAGACAAAAAATCACTTACCCTAATGAGGAAAAAATTAATATTTAACAAAAAGGGAACGTCATAAAATTCACTATGCTTTGCTTTTTCTGAAAAAAATACATTAATTGCCATCTGAAGATCTTTTTCTTTCTTGTAAAAAGATGTAAATTCATCCTCCAAAAAGATAAAATTCTTCAAAAATGAACTATTTCTGCATGAGGAAAGTTTGCCATAAAAAATCTCCAACTCCTTCTGGAAACAGATAACATCAAAGTTTTTATTATCTTCAAATAAAAGATTTTTATACAATTCACCAAAATTTACCTCATAGGATGAAGAGTCATTTTCATGAATATCTAACAAATGCTGAATAGCATCATAAAGCAACTCATAGAAAGTTATTACCCTTGATAAACTAGAGGCAAAATCAACTACTGGCGACAGCAAATCATCTACAGCATACCAATCACTTATTTTATTAAGTTCCCTAAAAAGAGTAATAGATTTCTTAATATCCCCCCCAAAAGAGGAGAAAGAATCCTTGAGCCCCTCAGAAATATCTTTATCCCTTGCTCTACAAATTACATATTTAACCAATTTACGCATCATTTTTCTAAACTTTTCCCCCCCTCTGCTCTAAACCCCGCAAGCCACCAAAACTGCCTACAACACATTATTCATTTTTATATACTCATGGGATGCATAGTAATGGTAGGTCTCTTCCCATTTTATTCCTTCATTAAAAAATGAAAATAAAGGGTATTTATTCATATCATTGAACAATGATAACAAAGTCCCCCCAGGCAATATGGAGCTACGCCCCTTATCGCCATCTCCGTAAAGAATTACATCATCCTCACCCAATGAAACGTAAATATTTTTGCCAAAATCACTTAGAGGAGGCGATGAAATATCAAAAAAAACTGATATTTCATCATCATTTAAACTATCATCCACATATATACTGTCATATATTTTTTTATACAATCGATTATAATAATCAATTGTCCTTGTTTTTATGGATTTATTGTTTACAAAAGATTCTCTCTCAATTAACCGTGCATACCAGAAGAAGAATATATTTAATGTTGTATTTTCTGTATTACACAAGAATGGCTCTCCACCTATATAGACTGAAAATAAACCATTTACCCACGAGCAACCTTCCATATTCCACTCCTTAACAGCATCAAACTGCAACGCTATTTTATAAGGATCACCATATATCATTTTATCTTCCCTCCTCTTGCTTTTAAGTCTCGCCTTGTTCGAATATCAATCCGAGATGTATCTAATGGATTGTATTCATCTGACGTACTACCACTCCAATGATACTCTTCAGCACCTCGCCCATTTCTACTACCAAAAAATCGATGAATATCCCCTTTTCCATCAACAGAATACCTAGTTTTTTATCATCTTCTTCTTTCTGACTAGAAATAGATTTTCCAAACAAATCCAATACATCTCTTGGTTCGACACCAGCACGGGCACCACTGCCTGATGCTCCGGGTGTATGCTTTGGATTAGACTTATATTCTACAGGATCTTTCTTGTCGGGCAAGTCAACAGATACTGGTTCACTAACTGGTAAATGTGAACGCTTTCCCCCCTGCTGTGTGGAGGTAAAAATCAAATCCTCCCAACTAAGCGGCTCAGGAAGAGGAAACGTCTCAGGGTCATGTAACCCTTGAATATCTATATTTCCCGGATACGGTGCTGGAGTACTCAAGCCCCGTATTTCAACTGGATCAGGCATTGGTGTCCCAAGGATCAGATCTTCCGGTTTGACAGGAGGAAGTGTCAAACCTCGTAGCTTTTCTAAGTCCAGCGGAAGAACTGGTAATACTACGCGCAACACTGAAGCCGATAAAACCGAAGAAGTAGCCGTCTGCTGTACTTCAAAAGATTGCAGTTGATGATATTCATAAGCAGCAACGACGGCCAGCCCCCCACAGCACTGCTCCCACAGGAACCGTAACCTCATCCCCAACACCAAAACCGGTGATAATTCCTGCCTCCGCACCTGTTTCGGCCCCACTTAAAGCAACAGCCGCAACAGGTGAGTCTACTACTCCTGCAATAGTACTTCCTACTATACGTTGATCAGCCTGATTATCCTTCTTTCCCTCCTTCTCACGAGCCTGATCGTTATATTGCTCAATCGCACTCGCTGCAGCAGCTCCGTTAAGCGCATTGACAGAGGCTCTGCCTCCACCAGCCACTAACCCTCCAACCGCTCCACCAGCCGAGGCCGCCGCACTCTCCATCAAATGGGCAAGACTATCATGCAGCACCCCGCTCCTACCGACTAAATCAGAAGCCGCGGCCTCCGCCAAAGGACGCATCCCCATAGCAGATAGCTTGCCTACTAAGGTGCCAAGCCCCGCCGCCCCAACATGACTGCCCGTTAATGCTGCAATCCCTGCGACACCGCCTGCCTCAATCAGGCTACGGGCAATATCCTCCGTAGAGAAAAGCCCTGTATGCTCTGCTGACTTATCTCCATCTCTCCGATGCGCTGCGGCACGGGCATCATCAATGCCCTCAAACACACTGCCCACAACTTGTCCCACAAGCTGCGTCCCTAGCTGGCTGGCCTGTAGTTGGTTTTGGAGTTTCTGCGCATCAAACTTATTGGCTAGAGCCTTATTGGCATGCTCCACATCACGGCTATAGCTCCCATTCTGGCTCTGGGCATTGATGGTAATATTGCCACTAATAGCAGACTGGCTCTCGCTGCTCTCATCATGTGTCCGGCTACTACCTATCATGCCCGCACTATTGGCAACACTTTTAAAGCAGCAACTCGGATGATGAAACTTTTTTTCCTCTTATTTATTAAACACTATAATAATTTATCCAAATCAATATAGTTGAAAAACTATATATAATCTATCTCCATACATAAATATAATATCTTTCTCATAAGACGCATAATGTAATGTAAAAACTCTTGGTAGCATACGGATTTAGCCGATATAATATACGTCATCATATTATCCTATGCTAGGTCAATCCATACTAATGCCGCAATGATATAACGTCTAAGACAAACATTTTCTTCTCATATTATCAGGACTCTAGATAATAATCTTCATACTCAATGCGATACTTAATATTAAAACCATCTAATATGTTTAGGGTATGCTAAGAACACATAATCAATTATCATTATAATATATTCAATAATTTTACTTTTACTTATATATTTTCTATTTTTCCTTAAAAAGAAAAATATATATACATAGATTATTACAAAGAATCTTCCTGCAATATTAGTAGCGTCCACTAATTTCTTCTCAGAAAAACCTCCCCCATCTGCAGTCGCCCCCAACACCACCCAAACAATTGGGAATGTAAGGCCATATCTAAAAATCACTTTTACATAATCAAATAAATAGAAAGAGATAAAGAGAAGTAAATTAATAGTTGAAAAAAAATACTCCTCTCCCTCTGATTTATATACAAAACACAATAACAAACAAAAAATAGTGAATGACTTAACCATAAAAAAATCGTACTCTCTCAAAAATAATGAAAGAGAAAAATAAAAAAAGTATAATAATTCTATAACATAAATCATCCTATTGATCATTTTATCTTCTCCAAATCTTTATTCAACCTCTCAACAACAGCTCGATAAGCTGCAGAGGCATAATGAAGCAAGAAAAAAGCCCTTTGGTTTACAAAGTAGTATTCGTCAGATTCAGCTGGATCAATATGATCAACCCTCACTCCTCTCATTACATTATCCTCAACTGGTGGAGTAATCATAGAACTTCTACCACTTACGGGAGGATGGCCAAACACAGTTACATAAAAAGAGACAGATTGCAAGCTATGTAAAAATTCTCTCCCAACATAGACAGCATTTATAGAACTATCCCCATTTTTATACACATAGGTATAATCATTCACGGATGCAGAGTTTGTAACATAAGCAGGAATCCCCGTCACTCTAGAAGAAACTATCGCTAAACCACCTCCCAATGACTTTCCATTAAACATCATATGACCATTCTTTGCCCATGTCGTATTAGATAACTTTATCGCAATATCCTGTGCCACACGATATTCAGTTAAAGAATATTTCCCGCCAAATCCCGAACCATCAGACCCTATATTTTGGAAGAAATCTTCTTGTAATTGTCTAAGATTAGACGCGTCAGTCCCCCGATAAACAACTGATACTGGCGTGGCTTTGTCTTTTATATCATTAGGTATATACAATGCCCCAACAAGATCAGTCGGCTTCCCATTCATGGGGTCGATGGGATGATATAGTAACTTTCTCAATCCTTCATAACCATCAATTCCTTCCTTCCTTAATTCATCCTCAGTAGGAAGATGATAATCTTTATCGGCATTGTTTTTCATATTCACAGAACCATCAGCATTCCAAAATCCTTGCGATGGATCATCCTCAGGAAAAGCATGCATGTAAGCTGCTGCCGCACGGACCATTGCAGCATGATTTTTGTAAAGAGCCGCTTCACTATCAGAAATACGCTTTCTCGCAACAGCTTCATTAATCTTATCTGATACAGCATCATTATATTGCTGTATGATTGAAGCCGTAACAGCTCCATTCCACGCCCCCTGATGCCCACCAATAGCCGCTCCCACAGCGGCGCCACTTGCACCCGCCAGAACATTATCAAGCGCATTGCCAAAAGTAATAGCAGTGCTGTCATCCTTAAATATCGAAGCACTTAACCTACCAATTGCAGGAGCTGCCGAAATAGACGCAACCTTTCCTGCAGCGGTCGCTGCTCCGGCAACGGTGGGGTTCCCGCCCGTCAAGGCGGCAACTGCCGCATTTGCCCCTCCTTCTAGGATAATACGGGCCCAGTTATCACTTAGTTTGCCATCATCAAAACCTGGTACGCCTGCCTTAACAACATGACCGAAACTATCTCGCTTCGTCCCCAGCGCATCAGCCACACTGCCCACAACTTGTCCCACAAGCTGCGTCCCTAGCTGGCTGGCCTGTAGTTGGTTTTGGAGTTTCTGCGCATCAAACTTATTGGCTAGAGCCTTATTGGCATGCTCCACATCACGGCTATAGCGCCCACTCTGGCTCTGGGCATTGATGGTAATATTGCCACTAATAGCAGACTGGCTCTCGCTGCTCTCATCATGTGTCCGGCTACTACCTATCATGCCCGCACTATTGGCAACACTTTTAAAGCAGCAACTCGGATGATGAAACTTTTTTTCCTCTTATTTATTAAACACTATAATAATTTATCCAAATCAATATAGTTGAAAAACTATATATAATCTATCTCCATAAATATAATATATTTATTATCAAAACTCTTGTAAAACAAAAAATATAATCAATGGTTTCATGTGAAAAATTACACTACCATCACTGATATAATATATTAGACACAAAATCACATATGAAAATATATGAACATTTACAAATGATATTTTCTCATACTTATTCATTTTATGTCCTCCAACTTCCTTTTAATCGTTCATAAAGGACTCAATGAACTGCAAACGTACAATAGAATTATGCTAAGATTTAAGTATTATGAAATTGTACAAAGTCTATTATGTAACAGTCTATCGCCTTCTATCAACATTATTAATCTTTATATATTTTGATATGTAAATATCTATTATACATCCTGTCATTAAATTAGTAACAGCTGCGAAAATGGCATCGTTTAATAATTTATAATCAATAAAATCTCTACTATTTACATTCCCATCACCAAGAAGCGGGATTATCAACGATGAGTATATAACAAATATTGGAAAATTTGTACACACATTGAACAAAAAAGAATATGTCTTCAAAAAGAAATATTTAATCTCAATTCTATATCTCAAAAAGACATACAAAATACCCCTTTTTTTCATCAAAAAGAGATACAATCCTGTAGTTTTTCTCGAAAGAGGGCCAAAAATAAAAAATAGAATAACAGATATAATAGAAAATAAGATTACCAATCCGCCTAAAAAAGAATTAGTATAAAATAAAGATGATGATATATGAGAAAAAAAATCATACCGATCGTCAAAAAATTTGACACAAAGAATAAAAATAAAATATAAAAACAAATTTAATAAAAAATTTCTCATCCTCTCCGCTATAATTTTATAACTCTTAAAGAAAAGAAACTTATCCAATACAAAAAAGGAAAATGGAATACTCGAAAAAAGTATAAATAATACTATAAAATTACGCATATTATCTTCCACCACCCCATTCTTTACAAACTAATATAATTATTATTTTGCCAACAAACAACACACACCTTATCTCTCACACATCCTCTTAGCATAAACAAGATACCTCCCATTACCAACAAAAATAATTCATAGTCTTTTACAGATAAACATCCTAATATCCTCTATCTAAGAAATTCTTATTTAGATTAGAAACTAACAGTATCTTTCAAGATGAAAGACGCGCATATAATGCATCTTACCGTTAAAGAAAATATAATCAAAAATGCATACAACAAAAATAAAAAGAATTACTCTATCCCATGAAAATATAGGAAAGTTAACTTTGTCAAAGAATAAATCAATATTTTTTCTTAACCCAAGTTGCAGCCACGCAAAGGCTGCTACATTATATACATAAAAAATATCAAGATGCCCTTCATATGACACAGAAAACACTATAGAGATCAAGCAAAGAAAAGGGGATATGAACAATAAAAATTTCCACCATCTTAGAGAAAAATACCAAACGAACATTAATGCTATAAGAACTCTCACTTCATCCGAGAACAAAAACAAAAGCTGTACAACAAATATTACACCATCAATTTCTAAGAATGATAGCAAAAAAAGAGAGTAAATAAATAACCATATTGATTTTACATAGAAAATATAATTACTATCTTCATACATAATCCCCACCACAGTAATAGCAACAAAGATAATAATAAAAATATATGTTGCAAGTCTGTTCATTCTTTATTTTCCTTTCATAAGATTCCGAAAAAACTTATCATTGTGTTCAACTGCCCACTCAAAAGCTCTAGCAACAGCAGTATTCTCATGACGACCCACTGGATGAGGCATATCTCTTATAAGTGTCCCGGGTGTTATGAGTTCATAAGGCAATGTTGTTGGAATCCTATCCTCCTCTACAGGGGAAATCATAGACACAGATATCCCCTGATTTTCATTTGTCACAGGCGACGCAGGCAATTTAGCATACACGGAATGCAACGCATCTTGAACGATGTGTAAAAACTCTCCTTTCATATAAACAGCATCAACATGCCCTTTAACCTTATCAAAAACATAGGTATTGTCATTTACAGCAGCCGGATTTGTCGCAACGGCCGGTAATCCAGCTGTCCGAGAGACTGCTATAGCGATGCCGCCACCCATAGAATTTCCGCCTACGACTACAGTCTTACTCCACTTTGAATGAGCAAAGAACTGCCCTAGAACTTGGCCCGGGCTATACTCATTTGCAGTATGTCCCGCTGTTTCCTTATCATATCCTGCATATTGAGTTACATCTTCGGCATCCTGCTTTATATGCGTCATATCTGTTCCTTGGAACACAAGCAACGGTGGCGTATGCTCATTACTAGGATCTTTCGGAACATATAAAGCTGCATTCATCTGGCTACTATAGCCCGTTCTTGAATCGCGTGGATAATGTAACATGGCTGCCAAACCTGCATAACCATCAATGCCAGCTTCTCTCAATTCAGCCTCTGTGGGGAGACGATATCCCTTGGGAGGAATATTGTTCTCATTCACTTTCCCATTTAAAAAATATGACCCTACCTCAGCGAATGCGCATTCAGTTGCGTCTGCAATATGCTCCCTCCATTCATCCTGTTTCATATGAGCAGCAAAAACAAGTGAAATTCGTCCTGCAGCAACGGCTCGTGCCACATCTTTTGAAGAAGTATCATTATATTGCTGTATGATTGAAGCCGTAACAGCTCCATTCCACGCCCCCTGATGTCCGCCAATAGCCGCTCCCACAGCGGCGCCACTTGCACCCGCCAGAACATTATCAAGCGCATTGCCAAAAGTAATAGCAGTGCTATCATCCTTAAATATCGAAGCACTTAACCTACCAATTGCAGGAGCTGCCGAAATAGATGCAACCTTTCCTGCAACGGTCGCTGCTCCGGCAACGGTGGGGTTCCCGCCCGTCAAGGCGGCAACTGCCGCATTTGCCCCTCCTTCTAGGATAATACGGGCCCAGTTATCACTTAGTTTGCCATCATCAAAACCTGGTACGCCTGCCTTAACAACATGACCGAAACTATCTCGCTTCGTCCCCAGCGCATCAGCCACACTGCCCACAACTTGTCCCACAGGCTGCGTTCCTAGCTGGCTGGCCTGTAGTTGGTTTTGGAGTTTCTGCGCATCAAACTTATTGACGACATTATATCTCAAATCTACGATAATGCAATAAGATGTTGTGGAATTGTATAAAATTGAACAAAAATGGTTAACAAATATATATTTATATATTTTCTATCATAATTACTAATACAATTATAATCATCCTTCCAATAATATTTTAGACATCTAAAAAATAATAGATACATATATATACTAATAACAGGATACAAAATTGACAATAATGAATTTTCCACTATATAAAAAATACCTTTTTGATAAGGCGCAACTATCATAATAAATGCAAGTATCGGTACAAGGATAGGTAATACTGGTACCATCAATCCTAACATAAACATAGCCCCTTCTTTAAAAAAGAAAGGTATAAATAAATACAATATATATATTAATAAAATTAACCTTCTCCCATATTTGTAAGCCTTACGTTCTGGAAAATATAACCTTACCCTCCGAAAGAAGATAAACAAAATGACTATTTCTACAGAAATATGAAGTACTGTGAAAACCAAATTTCTATAAAAAGCTTCAACCAATAGGCTTGATAGAAAGATAAAAATATTGATGCATGAGATATTTTTAAATGAAATCATCTCTTATACATCCTTTTCCCTAGTGTAAGCTTATCCGCCTCTAATCCTATGAAACTCTCATCCGTAAAGCTCATAAACTATTTGCAGCCCCCCCTCCAGACCTATACCATATAGACTTTCTTCTCCTTCTTTTTTAATAACTCTTAAAAAGGAAACGGCAGAAACTCTTAGCATATTCATATAATTAGTCCAAATGGAGCTATTGTAGGTTGTCCATAATCAAAACTTTTCTTCCGTTTTAAATAAAAATGCCAAGTAAAAGCTTCGTTTTGATGCCAAAATACCATCGCCATATAGACACCTATATTAAT
>NZ_WNIF01000013.1:2500-5450 GCF_009725845.1 Bombella sp. ESL0378
GAAACATCTAAGTACCCGGAGGAAAAGACATCAACAGAGATTCTGCTAGTAGTGGCGAGCGAACGCGGAACAGGCCAGTGTCTTTGTAAGAACAAGCAGAACAGTCTGGAAAGTCTGACCATAGTGGGTGATAGTCCCTTATGCGTAATGTCTTATAAAGGCCTTGAGTAGGGCGGGGCACGAGAAACCCTGTCTGAACATGGGAGGACCACCTTCCAAGCCTAAATACTCTCTGGTGACCGATAGTGAACCAGTACCGTGAGGGAAAGGTGAAAAGCACCCCGATAAGGGGAGTGAAAGAGACCTGAAACCAGGTGCCTACAAGCAGTCGGAGCCTCTTATGGGGTGACGGCGTACCTTTTGTATAATGGGTCAGCGAGTTTCTGTCCGTAGCGAGCTTAAGCCGATAGGTGTAGGCGTAGCGAAAGCGAGTCTGAATAGGGCGACTAAGTTACTGGTAGAAGACCCGAAACCGAGTGATCTAGCCATGGCCAGGCTGAAGGTGCGGTAACACGCACTGGAGGGCCGAACCCACGCCTGTTGAAAAAGTCGGGGATGAGCTGTGGCTAGGGGTGAAAGGCCAATCAAACTCGGAGATAGCTGGTTCTCCGCGAAATCTATTGAGGTAGATCGTCGCATATTACCCTCGGGGGTAGAGCACTGGATGGGCTAGGGGGGCCCAAAGCCTTACCACACCTAACCAAACTCCGAATACCGAGGAGTATAAGTGCGGCAGACAGACAGTGGGTGCTAAGGTCCATTGTCGAGAGGGAAACAGCCCAGACCACCAGCTAAGGCCCCTAAATCGTGGCTAAGTGGGAAAGGATGTGGGGATTCCAAAACAACCAGGAGGTTGGCTTAGAAGCAGCCATCCTTTAAAGAAAGCGTAATAGCTCACTGGTCTAATAGAAACCCTGCGCCGAAAATGTAACGGGGCTCAAGCCACGTGCCGAAGCTGTGGGTGCATAGTTTACTATGCGCGGTAGCGGAGCGTTCTGTAAGCCTGCGAAGGAGACGGGGTGACCCTCTCTGGAGGTATCAGAAGTGCGAATGCTGACATGAGTAGCGACAAACAGTGCGAGAAACACTGTCGCCGAAAGTCCAAGGGTTCCTGCGCAAGGTTAATCCACGCAGGGTGAGCCGGCCCCTAAGGCGAGGGCGAAAGCCGTAGTCGATGGGAATTAGGTTAATAGTCCTAAGCCTGCTAGAAGTGACGAACGAGATATGTTGTCAGCTCTTAACGGATTGAGCTGGCTTTTGGACCGTTCCAGGAAATAGCTCTAGCATATAGACCGTACCCGAAACCGACACAGGTGGACTGGTAGAGTATACCAAGGCGCTTGAGAGAACGATGCTGAAGGAACTAGGCAAATTGCTCGTGTAACTTCGGAAGAAACGAGACCCGTTAGTGGGTAACCATTAGCGGGTGGCACAGACCAGGGGGTAGCGACTGTTTAGTAAAAACACAGGACTCTGCGAAATCGAAAGATGACGTATAGGGTCTGACGCCTGCCCGGTGCCGGAAGGTTAAGAGGAGATGTGCAAGCGTCAAATCGAAGCCCCGGTAAACGGCGGCCGTAACTATAACGGTCCTAAGGTAGCGAAATTCCTTGTCGGGTAAGTTCCGACCTGCACGAATGGCGTAACGACTTCCCCGCTGTCTCCAGCATCGGCTCAGCGAAATTGAATTCCCCGTGAAGATGCGGGGTACCCGCGGTCAGACGGAAAGACCCTATGAACCTTTACTGCAGCTTTACAGTGGTATCAGGAAAGTTTTGTGTAGGATAGGTGGGAGGCTTTGAAACCAGGGCGCCAGCTCCGGTGGAGCCATCCTTGAAATACCACCCTGAACTTTTCTGATATCTAACCGAGACCAGTCAGCCTGGTCCGGGACCCTGTATGGTGGGCAGTTTGACTGGGGCGGTCGCCTCCCAAAGAATAACGGAGGCGCGCGATGGTGGGCTCAGGCCGGTCGGAAACCGGCTGTCGAGTGCAATGGCATAAGCCCGCCTGACTGCGAGAGTGACAGCTCAAGCAGAGACGAAAGTCGGCCATAGTGATCCGGTGGTCCCGCGTGGATGGGCCATCGCTCAACGGATAAAAGGTACTCTAGGGATAACAGGCTGATCTCCCCCAAGAGTCCACATCGACGGGGAGGTTTGGCACCTCGATGTCGGCTCATCACATCCTGGGGCTGGAGCAGGTCCCAAGGGTTCGGCTGTTCGCCGATTAAAGTGGTACGTGAGCTGGGTTTAGAACGTCGTGAGACAGTTCGGTCCCTATCTGCCGTGGGTGTAAGAGACTTGAGAGGATTTGTCCCTAGTACGAGAGGACCGGGATGAACGAACCTCTGGTGCACCGGTTGTCGCGCCAGCGGCACAGCCGGGTAGCTAAGTTCGGAATGGATAACCGCTGAAAGCATCTAAGCGGGAAACCAGCCTCAAAACTAGGTCTCACAGGGCCGTCCAAGACCAGGACGTCAATAGGTCAGGTGTATAAGCATGGTAACATGTGTAGCTAACTGATCCTAATCGCCCATATCTCTCACACACCTAAAACACATGCACAGTAATCAGTCACACTCACCAAAAAACACCAACCACACCCCAATCACCTAAAGGGTGAGCGGGAAGACCTGGTGGCTATGGCGGAGGATCCATACCCGATCCCATCCCGAACTCGGCCGTTAAAGCCTCCAGCGCCTATGATACTGCTTCTTAAGAAGCGGAAAAGTCGGTCGCCGCCAGGTCCCCTCGCTCACCCACTCCATACTTAAACCACCCACTACCGCGGGGTGGAGCAGCCCGGTAGCTCGTCAGGCTCATAACCTGAAGGTCGTAGGTTCAAATCCTACCCCCGCATCCAATAAATACCATACACAAATCCCAGATAAATCCCTAAACCCACACACCACTAAAACATACCCTTGCCTCTGTGATAAGCTTATCCC
>NZ_WNIF01000014.1:0-4793 GCF_009725845.1 Bombella sp. ESL0378
CCGCAACCGCCAGGACGAAAGGGAGCGAATCATCCTGCTCAACCGCATCAATGCGAATCTCAACATGATTGCCCGATGGGTAAACACCCATAAGAGCCGGGCGGAGACGGTGCAGGTGGTAAGCCACCTGATCGCCCTGCAACGTCGAATCGCAAAGATCGCCTCGTGATCGTAGGCTTCTCCCGCCACGGCATGGGTGCCGGAGAAGGCCCCGTGGCCTATCTGACCGATCCGGCCCGTCCTGGCCGGGAGGACCACCCGCCCGTGGTCCTGCGTGGCGATGCCCGCCAGACCGGCCGCCTGATCGATGCCCTGGCCTTCAAGTACAAATACACCTCCGGCGTCCTGTCCTTCGCGCCCGGGGAGACCATCACGCCAGAGATGGAACGGGCCATCATGAACGATTTCGAGCATCTGGCCTTCGCCGGTCTGGAACCCGACCGCTACGTCATCCTGTGGGTGCGCCATTCCCATGCAGGCCATCACGAACTGCACTTCCTCACACCCCGGGTCGAGCTGGAAACCGGCAAAAGCCTGAACATCCGCCCTCCGGGCGAACAGGCCGAACGGCAATTCGATGACTTCCGCAGCATGATCAATGCCCGGTACGGTCTGGCAGACCCGACAGACCCCGCCAGGGCGCGGACGGTCTCTTCCCCCGGTCATGAGCTTAAAATAGCCGCAGAGGCCCTCAGGAAGGGCGAGAAGCCCCCTGACAACATGCGGGAACTGATTGATACCGTCCTGACCCAGAGGGCCGTGGCGGGGCTTGTACGGGACCGTCAGACGCTTCTGGAAGCAATCCGCAGCCTTGGCCTGGACGTTCCCCGGGCCGGAAAGGCGTATGTCACGGTCAGGGACCCTCAAAGCAACATGCGCTGGCGACTGAAAGGCCCGCTCTATGAAGAAACCTATTCCCTTGGCCGAACGCTTGAAGCGGCAGGCCGCAACCGAGAACGGGATTATTCAGGCCCAGATGAAAGAGCAGCTCGCCGCTTTGCAGAGCGGGTTGCACGACATCATGCAACGCGAGCTGAATACCATCAAAGCCGATATCGAACGCCAGAGCCGCAACCTCGGCTGGCGCGCCCTGAAGAACCGGCTGCTCTGGCCCTTCCTGATTGGCCTGAGCCTCTCGGCGGGTCTCCTGGGCGGGAGCTGGGGAATGATGATCTATCTCTCCAACCGGATCGAGACCATGGAACGGACCGTGGCCGTTCTCCGGTCCCAGGGCGGACGGATCAGGCTGAACACCTGCGACAACCGGCTTTGCGCCCGGACAGACGAGAAAGCCCCGGCCTATCAGGACGGCTACCGGATTCTGAAGGAGGATTGAGCCATGACCGAGCTGGAAACGCTGCTTTTGAGCGCGTTGGAGGATTTACAAAAGACCTACAAGACGCACGAGAAAACATGGCAGCAGGAGCGGGCCGCCTTGCACGCGATGTTCGAAGCTACACAGCAGGACAACGCCGCTTTGCGGGAGCAGCTGGACCGCTTGAGCGGGCAATTCAGCTCCTTGAGCGCATTGCTCTCTCGATCCGGGATTACCTGACCCAGAAGAGAAACAGACAGGCCCGACAGAAACCGTCCTCCTCTAGGGGACCCGGCCCCTTCTGAAATCCGTTTGCCGCCTGACAAAATGGCGGTTTACGGCCATTCCTTCAGGCGGCAAACCCTCATCATGAAAGCACAGCTCCGCCTTCTGGCTCCTCTTCCTGAGCAAATTTCGGTCTTACAGACCGGTTTGACGGGACGTTATTGGGAAAAAACCTGGGCCATGGCGGCTTCCCGGTTGTCCCGGAAGAGCCTTTGCCATGGCGTCAGCCCATTCGAGGGGGGATCCAGCTGTTTCCAGATGGTTTGAGACGCCCTTTTTATATAAAAATAAGGGCTCCCCGGCAGGTTTTGCCGCCTGAAAAACTCGCTGATTTCTGCGGTTTTTCGCTTGAACCGGTGAAGAGCGTTCAAAACCTTGTTGATATACTCATCCGTCAGCAAAATCCGGTAGCGATTAACCGACTGACGGCGACCAACGCGCTCATTGGTCCAGTCGATCCACCGTCTCAGCCGAGCTTCCCGGAGGGCATTGCGAACCGTGCGCTCGCTGACCCCTGATTCAGCGGCCAGCGTGGCGTGAGACGGGTAACAGCCCAGGCGGCCATGATAGGACACAAGGGCCTTATAAACCGCAGCCTGACTGTGGTTGATGCGATGGAAGCGGGCCAGAGCTTCAAAAAAGACTTTAAGGCGGAAGAGAGGGAGCATATAATTCCAACACACGATAGCCGTGTGATCTTGATCGGGGCACGGTTATCTGGGTGGGCAGCGTTACCAGCGCGCCCGCCCACCGTGCGATGGACGATTTCTCCACTCTTCTTTTTTATCAGATACTCGTCAAGAGGCTAATGGAAGTCTCTTGGGCGTTAATTGAGCTTTTTGGCTTTTTTCCTTGGGAAAAATTGCTAAGCTTTTCTAAGGTTCTTATTGACAAAGTTTTATAAGGTTTTATATGGTTGATCCGAAAGAGGAAAAAAACCCTCAATTTATGAGCATTAGCGAAGCGGCAGCATATCTTAATGTCACCACAGCGACCCTCCGCAATTGGGATAAAGCGGGAAAACTTACTCCTTATCGACACCCTATTAATCAATATCGGTTATACTCAAAGGAAGAAATAAAGGATTTTATAAATGGAATATCAAAATTCAAAAAATGAAAATTTTCCCAAAAACACATTTTATACTTCGAATGGTATATCTATATATTTAGATGACACGCGAAGAATATTATCTGAGTTCCCTGAGAAAAGCTTTCAATCATGCATAACTTCTCCTCCTTATTGGGGATTGAGAGATTATAACCATGATAATCAAATAGGATCAGAAGAGAATGTAAATGATTACATAAGCGACCTTGTGCATGTATTTAGAGACATCCGTCATCTTCTGGCTGATGACGGCACCTTTTGGCTTAATATCGGAGATGCATATACAAGCGGAGGACGCACGTGGAGGGCTCCTGACCGGAAGAACCCTGGTCGTGCTATGACATACCGTCCAAAGACTCCTGAAGGTTTAAAGCCTAAAGACCTTATTGGATTACCGTGGCGGCTAGCTTTTGCCCTCCAAGAAGACGGTTGGTATCTTCGCAGTGATATAATTTGGAACAAACCAAATTGTCAGCCAGAATCAGTTAAAGATCGTCTGACGCGATCTCATGAATATATATTCTTATTTTCAAAATCTAAGAAGTATTTATTTAATCAAGACGCAATAAAAGAGCCATCAACAACTAATAATTCCCTTAAGAACAGAAGAAGTGTTTGGAATTTAAATACAGAGGGGTTTAAAGGGGCTCACTTTGCCGTATTCCCTGAATCTTTAGTTCAATTATGCTTATTAGCTGGCTCCAATGAGGGACATAGCATTATTGACCCGTTCTTAGGCTCTGGCACAGTTGGGGCTGTTTCAAAGAAGCTTAATCGAAACTGTGTTGGCATAGAGATCAATGAATCTTATGCCAACATAGCCAAAGAAAGAATTGATAATACTATTAATTATAAAAATTTGATTTAATTTATACTATTAATTCGTCTTTGTTTTCTTCTTTGGGGAATTTCCATGTAGCGTGAGTTATACAAAAATCTTTTCTTAAATGTTTTATTTGAAGTTTTCTTTCTGTCCCTCCGTCAAAATATAATTGGAACACCTCTTCCTCTCCTTCCTTTACTGTGCATGTTCCCGGTTTCGGATGTTGCTTACTGTTAATAGAAATTTTAAAAATTCCGTTTCTGGCATTCAAAAGAAGAACCTTGGGTATCTCTACAAGTTCATAATAATGAACTGATGGGTCCCTAAGCTTCCTCAATGTAAAAATCCTATCATATCGAGACATATGATTATAAAATCTATCTAGCTGCCCCCTCAAGTGTTCTTCTTTATCGGTCCATTCTCCTTTACCTAATTCCATAAATTTAGATATATGTATGAAGTTTTCTTTTATTGCTCTATCTGCCTGCGTTTTTAACGATATTCTTTGTTTATTCACTGTAAGATCATGCCCAGGATTCCCTCGCGGCGCTAACTTTGCCTCAATTCCAGCACGTTGGAACATACGTTCAAATGCATGTTCAAAACGATCCTTTGACAACGCTTCCTCAGAAAAAACGTGATGTATTCTTAGGATATCACCAAAGTCATATAACATCCTTTTATTAATTAAATCCGATTCTAAATTAAGATTATACTCAAAAGGTTTATTTAATTGATCAACTATTATATTTATGTAATCCATTTGATATTCTGTTAGATTCAATATCTTATCCAACAACCTCTTCGAGTCTATTTCCCTGCTCATTTTCCCCTCCTTGTAAATTATAAAATAAGGCTACTCCCTTACTGTTTTTTGAGAAGTTAGAAAAATATTGAGGGGTTGTTAGGGGGCATCGCCCCCTGACCAAGGCCCGGGTTGCGTAGCAACACCGGGTAGCCTTGTTTAAAGGGAATTTTGACCGAAAAACGGGGCAGAAAATGGCAGAAAAACGCGAGAAATTTTTGAGGGTTCGCTACTCCGAAACGGAGTGGAATGCCCTGAAACAGCAGGCACAGGAAGCGGGATTATCGCTTTCGGCCCTGGTGCGTGATCACGCGGGCAAGCGGCTCATCCGCAACCGCCAGGACGAAAGGGAGCGAATCATCCTGCTCAACCGCATCAATGCGAATCTCAACATGATTGCCCGATGGGTAAACACCCATAAGAGCCGGGCGGAGACGGTGCAGGTGGTAAGCCAC
>NZ_WNIF01000003.1:0-1498 GCF_009725845.1 Bombella sp. ESL0378
TTGCCATATTGGCCGATATAGGAGAGGTCCAGATTGATGCGGTTTGTAATCTGTGCCGTAATGCCTGCATCCGTCACAGCGGCATTGCTGGAGAGCAGAACACCAGCAACATCCATCGTGCTTGTTCCACCACCGGCAACAAAGCCTTCATGCAGCCCGGGCTGCAAACGCCCAAACCCATGACGATACCCCGCCATAATATGCGGCATAAAGACAGCCTTACCAATATTCACCCGCGTGGCCGCACGGAAGCCAAAGGTGGAGAAGGTCACACCCTGATCCGTCCCACGGCTGCGTAAGGCCGCATCATTGCCATGCTCACGATAGCTGTTCGTCTGCATATTGACGTAAGCCACATTCATAAAAGGCTCAAACACTGTACGGCCTGCGCGCAGCTTATAGCCAAGCTCCGCATAGGCTTGCGCTGTACCGCCCAGATAGCTGCTCCGCACACGGCTGCCATAATCCCCAACGGCAATCTGACGGCGCGTGTTAATCACATTCCAGCTATAATCGGCCCCTAAACGAAGGTTCAGCCGCCCCAAATGCGTCCCCGCATAGGCCCCAACAGAGATGTTATTGCTGTTACCAGAGGAGGACCGCCCACGCGCCACATTAAATTGAGAATGACCATAGGAGAGCAGCCCACCAACACGCCAATGACTATGGTTGATGGGGGTATCGGCCCCGATGATAAAGCCTGCCGTGTTATGGTGCATCAGCGCGGCATTACCATCCCCGCTATTATGGCCTAAGCCCCCATAAGCTTGGCCCCAGAGGACAGCATGGTCAGAGTAGCAGGCCTCGTTCTTTTTATGCGTTTTGAGGTCATAAACACTCTGCCCATTACGCCCATAATCACAATCTGCATTGGCGAGACGGTTAATCACAGCATTGCGGAGATAGAAGCTATCTTGGATTAACGCTGTGCGGATGGAGGCATGTAACTCACCCGAGAGATTATCAAGCGCGCGGCGAGCTTGGTCTTTGGTCAGGCCCGTTAAGGCTGTCACCAACCCACTTCCTGCACCGACATGGCTTACCCCTCGGCCAGCCGTCACCTCATTATGCGTCCCGCCAATATCACCAAAGCCAGTGCTATTGCGCTTCAACACAATATCGACCGCATCAGCACTATAAGCGAGGGTCGGGTCCAGATACGCATATTGCGCGGCGAGATTGGTCGTTAGGCCATCAAATTGACCGCTCACCCCTTGTGTGGCTGTCAGCACGCGGTACGCCTGCCCATAAGTTAGGCCTGCCCCTGCATTTTTAACAATCAGGTCGAGCGTCCCACCCGCTAAGTTTGCCTTGCCTGCAACGGCCAGACGGTCAGAGGTTAGCTCCTTATACCCAGCCCCCTTTGCCGTGGTCAGGCTCTGGCCTGTCGTGTCGCTAGTGCCATTAATGCGAAGGATGGAGCCTTTCGCCATGCTCACATCACCTGCGACATTCAGGGTAGAAGGCGTGTTAGAGCCAACCGTCCCAGGTGCAATAA
>NZ_WNIF01000015.1:0-1276 GCF_009725845.1 Bombella sp. ESL0378
TTAGTCCAAATGGAGCTATTGTAGGTTGTCCATAATCAAAACTTTTCTTCCGTTTTAAATAAAAATGCCAAGTAAAAGCTTCGTTTTGATGCCAAAATACCATCGCCATATAGACACCTATATTAATGCATATACCTTCCCCTTCGTCAGATAATCCCGCACCTAATTTTGATGATTTTCCCCTTCAACCTTTCGACAGAGCCACCTCATAAAGCCACTAGCGAGGATAAAAACCATTCTTTAAACGCCCTCATCTCCTTCGCGCCCAACTCGTTAAACTCAGTGGAATTGAGAACATAGTCATACGAATACATCAGAACATATCTTTATACTAAAAATCCCTTACTTGATGAAAAGATGCTTATGCACCAAAAATAGCCTCTTCACACCCTATCACAACATTCTCAATACTTAATACGACGTTGGCTTAAAAACGCGCCATCATCAGGAAAAGTGCCTTTGCTATTAGAGGGCTACTACTGTGCCAACTTATCCCCATTTTCACGATAAACCAGAACCTAGACATCGCCCATTGTCTAATAAAATAATTGATGACTTACATATATCTTCGTAAAGAGCATATGGAAATCTGACATGAAGACAGAAAATCTTCTAACCTCAAAAGAAAATAATTAATATTATACAAAAAAGGGACATCATAAAAATCACTATGCTTTGCTTTTTCTGAAAATAATACATTAATTGCTATCTGAAGATCCTTTTCTTTTTTGTAAAAAGATGTAAAATAACTCTCCAAAAAAATAAAATCCTTCAAAAACAAACTATTTCTGCATGAAGAAAGTTTACCATAAAAAAGCTCCAACTCCTTCTGAAAACAAATAACGTCAAGATTCTTATTATCTTCAAATAAAATATTTTTATACAATTCACTGAAGTTCACTTTATAGGGTACAGAGTCATTTTCATGAATATGAAACAAATATTGAAGGGATTCATGAAGCACCTCATAGAAATTTATTACTCTTGATAAACTATAGCCAAATTTATCTAATAACAAACCTAAATCATCTGTAGCATACCAATCATTAATATTATTAATCTTCTGGAGAAGGTCAACGGATTCCTTAATATGCTCCTCAAACGAAAGGAAAGAATCCATAAGCTTACCAGAACTATCTTTATTCCTTGCTCTAAAGATTATATGTCTAACGAATTTATACATCATTTCCCTAACCTTCTCCTCCCCAAAGCAGCTCTTTGAAGCTTATTTACATTCACGGCAGCAACTCCGTTAAACACCTTAACAAAAAGAGCC